>CAZINZ010000023.1:0-37245 GCA_964540715.1 uncultured Syntrophaceae bacterium
GATCTAAGGTACTTTGATCTAACTGCTGGATATTTAATATTTAAGATGTGACCCCGATTAATACTTCCCTCTCCATCCGGGCGCGCCGCAGATGTTCAACGGTATGCTTAAAAAAAGAAAACCGAATATACAATACTCTTGATTTCTCGAGTGAATGTAATTACATTGTATGCACTAAGCCGAGGAGATAACCCATGAGAGCACGTGTTGTTAAAATTGGAAATTCCCAGGGGATACGTATCCCGAAACCGCTCTTGGAACAGACCGGGATTATGAACGATGTTGAGCTCGAAGTGGAAAAAAACCAAATCATCATTCGTCCTTTCGCTAATCCTCGGGCGGGTTGGGATGGTGCATTCAAGTCCATGTCTGAAAAAGGTGATGATATACTTATTATCGGGGACGAAAATGTATATCATTCATGGGATGAAAAAGAATGGCAATGGTAGTCAATCGCTTCGATGTTTATTTGATTAATCTCGATTCTACCGCTGGTTCTGAAATCAAAAAAATCAGACCTTGTTTAATTATTTCACCCGATGAAATGAATCGACACATCCGCACTGTTATCGTCGCACCAATGACTTCCGCCGGAAAAGAATATCCCACCAGAATCTCTTGCACATTCAAAAAGAAAAAAGGCCAAATAGTTATAGATCAGATACGAACAATAGATAAGTCGCGACTTATCAAAAGATTGGGTACAATCGATCCAAATACACAATTAGAGGTTATTGAGGTATTACAAAGGCTTTTTGCATTTTGAACCTGCCCGACCTGAGACTGCGCCGAGGGGAATTGCCATTACAGTTTCCGGTAAGCTTGGTTATGACGCAAGGGAAATTCGGGGGACACAACACTTAATTCTTGCAAATAATTTTCTGGCCTCATATTTTTGAGTGTCTAATAATATCAGAACTTTCACCAACCACTTCACCTGACCGCCTACGGCAGCCGGTGATTTGTGACGATAGCTACATCACACGAAAATAAGGAAATTACCACAAGGATACAAAAGGTTATGATTAGAGACGAAAAAAGCACTGATTTTGAGGTCATCTCCGAGGTGACTATCGCAGCATTTAAAACAATGGATATTAGTAATCACACTGAGCAGTTCATCATTGAAGCACTACGATCAGCGAAAGCCTTAACCGTATCATTGGTCGCGGAGGCAGATGGCATTGTTGTGGGACATATCGCATTCTCTCCCGTAACCATGTCGGACGGCAGCAAAGATTGGTATGGACTCGGTCCGGTTTCAGTACATCCAGACTTTCAGCGCAAGGGCATTGGAAAGGCACTTATACAAGAAGGATTGTCACGCTTGAAAAACCTCAAGGCGAAAGGTTGTTGCCTGGTCGGGCATCCACAATACTATCGACAATTTGGGTTTAACAATGTTGAAGGATTAGTCCATGAAGGCGTTCCCCAGGAAGTGTTCTTCGCTCTTTCATTTGACGGAAATATTCCGCAAGGCAATGTCTTGTTTCATGAAGGATTCAAAGCAAATGGCGAACAAGCCGCTCCCGCGGACGGCTAACCGCCGCCGCTGAGCTTTGACGTTCGATGATACATAGATAACCGTTGACAGGAATACGGCAATGCCGTATAATTTCCCATATGATATTTATTGAAACAACGATATTTACAAAATTGTTACCGAAATATTTAACTGATGATGAATATCGGGCACTTCAATGGTATCTACTTGTTTGCCCTGATGCCGGGGATCTCGTTCGTGGAAGTGGTGGCATTCGGAAGGTTAGATGGGCACCGGAAGGAAAAGGAAAAAGGGGCGGGATAAGGGTTATGTATTATTGGAAAAAATCGGATAAGGAAATTTGGTTGCTTACTCTATATTCCAAGAGTGAAAAAACAACGATTCCCGGTCATATTCTAAAAAAGATTGCGGAGGAAATTGAAAATGAGTGATCGAAATATCGGTCAAGAAATATTAGAAGGAATAAAAGAGATAAAACGCTTCAAAAAAGGCGAATTAAAATTAGTCGCACGTACTTTGAATGAACCATCTCCTGCAAAAACTATTAGAAAAAGTTTGAAAATATCACAATCAGCTTTCGCCAGCTTAATGGGCGTTAGCCCACGTACTATACAAGATTGGGAGCAAGGAAGGCGGACGCCTCAAGGCCCGGCAAAATCTCTTTTACGCATTGCTGAACAACATCCTGAGATATTTATTGAAATAAGATAAACCACATCGAACATTTTTCTGCACCTGACTGGTGTTTCGCTACGCTACACACCAGCACGCTGACCTCCCTACGGTCGGAGGTTTTTGGCTTAGGGTGTCACATCTTAAATATTAAATATCCAGAAGTTAGATCAAAGTACCTTAGATCGAACGCTTAATGTTTAAGATGTGACACCGATTAATACTTTCAGCTACTTCTTCTTCGATTTCCTCTTTTAAAATTCTGAACCTGTATTTTGGTGCCCACACGCTATGGTATTGGCAATACCATAGCGTCTGTGATAGCTTGCGAAATCTACTCGTTTTGTTACTCCTTGGTTGTAGTTGTTATGGGGACAGCTTAAACAGGCTTGCCGGCTTGAAGCCCAAGCAATAATTATAAATATTGAAGGAAGTGAAGTGAAAATAATACTAAGCAAAAAAAGCGTGGCGGATCTGAAAAAGTGGTTCACAAGCTATGTGCAGACATTTAAATACAAAGATTTGGAATTACAGCAAAACATAGATTTAAAAAAAGATCACACCAGACGAGTCTGCGAAGAGATTATAAATCTGGGAGAGCAACTCGGGTTAAATGAGGATGAATTGCGTTTGGCTGAAATAATTGCCCTATTGCATGACATTGGACGCTTTGAACAATATGCCCGCTATAAAACTTTTTTGGACGGAAAATCCGAAAATCATGCTGAATTGGGTATACAAATATTGGCGAAGCACAGGGTACTCAAGCAATTCGATGCCGCAACAAGAGATGTGATCTTGCGATCCATACAGTACCATAACCGGGCTTCTCTCCCCCGGGAAGAGACGGAAACATGCCTGTTCTTTAGTAAACTACTGCGTGATGCGGATAAACTGGATATCTGGAAAGTGGTTACCGATTATTATCACAGAAAAAACAGGGAAAGAAACGGTGCGATCGAACTTGGTTTGCCCGATACATCGGGTTTTTCAGAAGAAGTTTACCGGGATTTAATGAACAAGAAAATTGTTGATATTAAACATGTCAATAACCTGAACGATTTTAAACTGCTTCAAATAGGATGGATCTTTGATATCAACTTTAAGCCAACCTTATATCATATCAAAGAACGGCGTTACTTGGAGATGATCCGGGACGTCTTGCCAGAATCGAAAGGAATTAGTGAAATCTTTGATATCATTCATCAATCTTTTGTTTAATTCCGGGAACACAATACCGGCATAGGCTTTGGGGGGAAACAGACAACGCCCTATTTTCCATTTTCTTCCCGGCCGGAAACAAGCGCGCGCAAGACGTCGGAGACGATATCCTTATGCTCAGCCATGATGATCTTTATTGAGCCCCCTTTACCCGTAAACAGCTCACCCAGAGCGACTCCGTCAATATCCAGAAGACAGCCGAGCAATCGGGGCGAATGCGCTTCCAGAACCGGTTCGATATGGCGATAGAAACGCTCCGCGCCATCATTGGAAAATAAAAGCAGACGCGAAATACGGTCTCCATAGGGGGCATTTGTCTGCTCCCTAACATTCGTAATCCCCTTTTTTTCACCGGCGAGTTTTTGAAGAATCGGTTCGAAACCAAAGCGAACCCGGCCCTGAAGCCTCGCCCGCTTCAGCGCCACCTTCATCGGTTCACTCAGGGTAATGACCGGCACATCAATTTCGCCTCCAGGCCAGAGCCTTGAGGTACGCGCCATCAACTCCCCGCGAATGGTTTCGGCAGAGCCGTCCGCCTCCAACTGACGGGGAAAGCTCATCTCGGATATGTTCATCCTCTTCTCCCTTTAACCTGTTATTTGAATCCTGAGTATAGCACAGCGAATCCCCCTTAGCACACTCCGGCGCCTGATGCATTATTCTCTATTGCAGAAGGAAAGTGGGCTCTCACCCGAACTTTCACTTCGTGCGGAAATTCCTTGACTTTTTCATTTCAGGGTGTATTTTTTCAATCAGTTCAAAAAGGTACTTTGATCTAACTACTGGATATTTAATATTTAAGATGTGACCCCGATTAATACACTGTTAGAATAAAACATACAGTCGTCTGCATGACGGATGAGGCAGAAAACGAAAAGCCATGGCAAAAGAAAAGATTCCCTCAACCCCGGCAATCCGAGCCCTCAGAAAAAACGGTATTACATTCATACTGCGCCCTTACAAGTATGAAAACCGGGGCGGCACGGAGGTGGCAACTCGGGAGCTGGGTTGCAACGAGCACGAGACCGTCAAGACACTCGTCATGGAGGACGAACACAAAAAACCCCTTATCATCCTGATGCATGGAGACAGGGAGGTGTCGACAAAGAACCTGGCCCGAAGTATTGGAACAAAATCTATTACTCCCTGCGATCCCGCCGCGGCGAAGAGACACACAGGATATATGGTAGGAGGAACCTCCCCCTTCGGCTTACGTAAGGCTATGCCGATCTACGCAGAGGAGAGCATCCTGGATCTGCCGCGGATATTCATAAACGCCGGGCAGCGGGGTCTCCTCGCCGAGATGGACCCGGCAGAGATGGCACGGATTCTCAACCCCAAATCGGTACGGGTAGGGATATGAGAGTCAGGGGATAATTCCGCCACAAGAGCAGAAAAAATCGCCATTTTCCGATTCCTTGTTTGACTAACAAATCAAAGTTTACTATAGGTGGGTCAAAATTTTTAATAGAGGAGGCTTTTTATGTCTGATAATCTTGCTAACCCTGCACCACTCGGTCTGATGGGCTTTGGGATGACTACGATTCTTTTGAACCTTCACAATGCCGGCCTGTTTGAGATCAGCGCCGTCATTATGGCAATGGGTCTATTCTACGGCGGAATCGCTCAGGTAATCGCGGGGTGCATGGAATTCAAGAAGGGCAACACCTTCGGCACCACCGCATTCACATCCTACGGGCTCTTCTGGCTGACGCTCGTATTCCTCATCTACTTCAACGGGAAGTTCGGGATGCCCGCGAACGAGATGGGCTTCCTGGCCTGGTATCTCTTCCTGTGGGGTCTGTTCACCTTCTTCATGTGGATCGGAACCTGGAAGTCGAACCGGGGACTCCAAGTCGTCTTTCTGTCACTGACTATCCTCTTCTGGATGCTCGCCGCGCGCGACGCGTTCGGCTGGACGGGATCCTGGGCTGTTCTGACCGGCTACGAGGGGATCTTCTGCGGGGCCTCGGCCATCTACTGCGCCATGGCACAGGTTCTTAACGAGAACTACGGAAGAGTAGTCATGCCCTTAGGCGAGAAGTAGATCAACGCAGCATTCAAACAATTAAAAGGGTTTTGGGTCCTGCGACCCATAACCCTTTTAAAGTTCATAAGTTCCGGGGACATTACGTTCCGGGGAATTTCCGGAATTTCGGATAAAAAATAATTGACATACAAACGCAACTTCCCTATATTTAATCCTTCAGAAAACAATTTCTTATAAAATAACATCTGATGCCAATGCCACGCAGGCAGGGTGTGAACAGCCCTTCTTTTGCTACGAAGGTAGCTGCTTGGTGAACATGGACTAACTATTTTTTGGAGGAGCCAATGGGACAGAAAACATTTAGCACCAGAGCTTTCAAATATCTTCTATTAATCGCCGCGCTTCTATTTCTTACCAGCTTTCTCTTGTTGTGCCCCCAGCCTTCCGCGGCGCAGGAGTACGATTTCTGGGTTCAAACTCCTGCTGCCTGGCAGGACAAGACTAACAGCCTTGGAAACGACATGAGAAAGCAAGTTGTGGCACCGGGAGGCAGTGCATTCATTGAGGTCTATGCTGCAGGGGGAATGAACATAGGCGTCCAGGCCATAGCAGACAAAATGGAGTACGGTCTACATGCCAGGGGTGTTGCTTACACTCAAAACCGCATATCCAGCACCAATATCCAAGCCGATGGCCATCCTGCCATATTGAGGGAGTACACAGGGTATGATAAATCTACCCCTCTGAGATGTCATATCCTTTACACGTTTGGAAGTGGGGCGGGGTTCATGGTTGTCGGTGTTTTCGACGACAGGCAGGCAGACAAATACAGGGATCTTGTCTATCAAAGCGTGACAAGCCTTCGGTTCTCGACGCCGGGTTCGTCTCCTGCTACAACAGCCCAGCCTGGTGGAGTGAGTCCCTATGTCGGAACGGGCACTCCCCGTAGTGCCACTTCATCCCATACCCAGGCATCAGGCTGTGACGGAATCATTGGAAAATGGCAATGGTTTAACGGGTCTAAAGCCGAGTTCGGAGCCAATGGCTTCGTTCCGGGTGATGGGAATCGGTGGGAATGTTTGCGTGATGGTATTTTTAAGATTATCTGGAACAATGGTCAATGGATCGATACCCTGACCCTTTCGGGAGACGGCACACGGTTAGAAGGGAAAAATCAGATCGGCAACAGGGTCTGGGGACAACGCATTGGTCAGCCTGTAGCTGCAAGCGGTTCTTCCACTGGGGCTTCTCTGGACACAAGCTGCTGCCAGTTGTTTGGTAGCTGGAACTGGACAAGGCCCGGCGTAAGCTGTGTGTTCATGCCTGACAATAAATTCTTGTGGCAAAGCAAAGCATACCGGTATGACTGCGGTGACGACAAGATTACCATCCACTGGGGCGGTGGAAAAACAACCGTACTGAAAAAAATGTCCCCTTCCCTGTTAACCTTTGTGGATAAATGGGGAGAAACCATAGAGGTCATTCGGAAAACAGATTATGTGGTTCTGGAGGGCAAGACCTATAAAGCCTGCGCCGGAGGTGCTGCCCCGACGGCTGGCGAATTTTCCGCTCAACCTTCCGGGCCGAAGGTCGGACCCGGAATTTGGGGTGGGACCTGGTACACGCATCCCGGCACAATCGTGCTCACACAAAAGGGCAGCCAAGTCAGTGGGACCTATTCTCTGCAAAACGGAAAGGTGAGCGGCTACATCAAGGGCAACACGTTCGTTGGCAAATGGAGCGATGGGCCTACTTACAACCCTCCCATGGATGCAGGAAAGATAATATACAAGATGGCGCCTGACGGTAAATCGTTCAAGGTGGATTTCAAGGGCGGTTACGAGGAGGATGGTTTACCATGGTTCAAGAACGCCTGGACTGCGAATAGAACGCCATAATAGCGCATGACTGGAATTACGGTAATTGGAGAGCTTTGCATAATGTCCATAAATATTCTAAAGGGTCATTCCCGTGCAAACGGGAATCTAATGTTTTCAACTCTTTATAGATTCCCACTTCCGTGGGAATGACAGAAAAGGTTAGATATGCAAACCTCTCATACCGTTTCAGCGTTCCTCATATTCCAGTAAACACTATACCCTTGCTGCCATCCCAAAGTGTGGATATGCCAATTTCTCTAAGCTTATCTAAATCAGATGTAATGGTTGCAAAGTGGTTTCCAGCAAGGGTCCCTGCTTTTGAAGCAAATTGAACACTACCGTATGCAATAAGGATTTCGGTCTCGCTCTTGCCTTTGGGATACAACAGGATTTGACCCGGGGCAGGATAGGTTGTAGCGTCCTCATATCCGACCTTGAAATCTCGATCACCAAGGGGTATCCATATACCCTCACCGCTCCAGCGGACATGAACTACTTCGCTCTTGAAAGGCATCGCCCTGCGAAATGCCCTACAGGTTTCAGGAGACCTGCCATCTTCAAAAATTGCATCAAATTTATAACCATCAATTTCTATAATCATTCTTTTTGTGTTTTCTGACCGGTTCACGGGTACGTTACCTTTTTGAAATTTGAATGCAATACCCCGGTTTTGCTTAAATATATTGTCCCCTTATTCTCTGTGTCGCAAAAATTCGGCATACTTCATCAAATGAGACATAGCTTTGAAACCGGCATCCGGATTCTCTATGAAATACAACCCCTTGTTGTTCAGATAGTCTGCAGCATAGTCAGTCATTTCCCTGAAGGTTATCGGGATAACCGGCTTATTAACTGTATCGATAAGGGACATGTATGACTCATTGAGGAACCCGACTGGATCATCCTTATCCTGTGGCGGAATGAACATCGGGGCGATTATATCAAGGTTTTCATCTTCCAGCATTGACCGGACAATCTCATTCAATCCCTGGAGAAATCCCGACCCTGTCACGTCAAGAGGATTATCCGGCCGGGCAAATTCGGGAAGAAGCGCCTCGAGGTGTTGTATGGTCTTCTCCTGCAGCGACGGCAGTTCGATTCCATATTTCTCACACAAGTCAGCATAAATGCCGCTCAATCCCCCGGAGAGGGTGCAGATCCCAAGACCTTTACCTTCCGGAAGCCCGCACCTGGAAAAGATTGCTGCCGTTTCAACGAGCTCTTCAATAGTCTCAACCCGTATAACTCCGAACTGTTTGAAAAGCCCGTCAACAATGTTGTCATTCCCGGCAAGGGCTCCGGTATGGGAAACTGCCACCTTTCTGCCCTTCGCCGAGCGTCCGATCTTCAGAATTATAACGGGTATCTTCCTGCGCGCAGCCTCAGCTGCCACATGTCTGAGTTTATCAATGTTTCTGAATTCTTCAATGAAGCATGTAATTACCCGGGTTGATTCATCATAAACAAGGTACTCCATGCAATCTTCCGCTTTAAGCGTTACCTCATTGCCGGTTGTCAAGTATAGAGAAACTCCGACAGACTTTTTCAGTATCTTTGTGATGATCGCCTCGGAGGTTGCGCCACTCTGCCCGATCACACCAACCGCACCCGGAATCAGTTCTCCTTCTACCGCCCCACCACAAAACACGCTCACCCTATCCGGCAGGTTCATAAATCCCAGGCAATTTGGTCCCATCAGGACTATGCCGTGCTGTGTACAGCACTGTCTGAGCCGATCCTGCATGCGCTGCCCTTCTTCCCCCGTCTCCGCAAACCCGGATGAAACGAGGAGTACATTCGTTATTCCCTTTTTACTCAACTTTTCGAGGGTTTCCAGAACGATAGAACTATTCACAAGGAGAATGGCAAGATCAATCTTTCCATCGGGAAGATCGGAAATACTCCTGTACGCTCTGATACCAATCACTTCATCCACTCCGGGGTTAACCGGGTATAGCTGCCCATCAAAGCCCGCGCTCATGGCATTTTTCAGTATGTTTCCGAACCACTGATTATTGGGTGACGCTCCTATAACGGCTATATTGCGTGGTGCTAAAAATTCTTTCAACTGTTGATGCGTGTATGAACCCATTATTTCTAAAACCTTTTATTGTAATTCGAACATTGTTTATGAGATTCCACTTGATCTATTTCTCCTCATCATCCGTTTTAGCCGGGCGTTCAAGACCACTCACTATCTGTGATTTGATCAATCTCGGCAGCATCATGTGATGACGCGGGCAGAGGGACCGCGGATTCTGATATGCCGCGTCGGTAAAGGCTACCATGTAGTCTCGGATCTTCTCAAATCGCACGACTTCGTCCACCATTCCTGTTTTGGCACAGTACATGGGCGTTGAGGATTCCTGATAGTGCCGTACCATCTCATTCATCGTGTCGATTACCGGTTCCAGTGGTCTGCCTGCATCTTTTTCCTTGACCAGCCTCCTTGAGTAACTCGCGGAGGCCGCTGTCTCTCCGTGCATAACATAGATCTCGGTTGCTGCGGTACCAAGCGTGAAGGCGTTGTTATTGTTCGCCGTGGGACCGCCAAGGACGTAGTGTGCCGCGGCAGTTCCTTTTCTCAAAACTACCAGCATCATCGGCAGGTCTGTACACTCAATGGAGTAGATGAGTGACTGTCCCAAGCCGAGAAGTTCCGCCTTCTCGGCGATGTCGCCCACATCGATGCCCGAGGTATCCTGGAACCAGATAATCGGGATGCGGTCCCGGCCACACTGTGTTACGAATTCATTCATCTTGATCAGGCCCTGGCGGTATAGTTTTCCTCCTACTCCGATATACTCATTAGTATATTCAGGGTAGTTTGGAAGGAGCCCCTGCCGGTTTCCGATAACCCCCATCAGAAACCCATCGATCATTACCAGTCCCGTGTACATCTCTGGACCGAAACCCGGACGAAACTCAAGATGCTCGGAGTTGTCAACAAGACGCGCCAGCGTGTTGTCAAAATCGTATCCCTTCTTCTGGTTCATTTCCACAAGGTAGGGGATCTCACTCGGAGAGTACTTCGGCGGCGCCGGTACAGCCAGTCGGAAGAAGCCTGGATCGTATGCGGGGATTTTCGCCATGTATTCTTTCAGCCCGTCCAGCACACCTGTTTCTTCTTCGTAAACGGCACGGAAAAAACCCGTTTCGTCGTAATGAATCTCTGTACTTCCCGGTGGTTTCGCATTGAAGTGACGTGTGGCTTCAATAAGTTCCTCTGCGCCTTCGACGTCAAAGTGACCCCTCGGACTCATACCTCCAACTATCCCGCCTCCACCCACAGCGATGTTGCAGTTCTTGTGTGCCAGAAGAATGGTGGGGCTGATTCCCTGATAGCCGCCGCCCGCAGGGTTGGTGCCGTAGATACCTGCCATTACGGGAATGCCCAGCTTCTCGAGTTCGGCATGACGGAAAAAACAGGTGCCCTGACCGCGACGGTTAGCGTACATCTTTTCCTGCTCCGGGAGTTTAACGCCGGAACAGTTGACAAGCCAGACTAAAGGCAGATGCATGATCTTTGCTATGTCTGTCACGCGAAGGTTGTTCTCCGGCTGACCCGCGATCCAGGCCCCGGCAATCCATTTGTTGTTGAACCCGATCAGCATACACCACCTGCCACTGATGCGAGCAAGTCCATCTACAACTCCTGTGCTGCCTGATTCTTCATTTCCAGGGTCAAAAATGGTGTGCAGGGGGCAGAAGGTGCCGGGATCTACCACATATTCAATCCGGTCCCATACAGTCATCTGGCCGCGACTGTGGACTTTCTCGGTCGGTATGCCGACTTCCTCCCTGATTCGATGCTCCTCGGCCTCAATCCGGGCCATCACTTCCTCAATCTTTGAAACGTTCTCTTCCATCCGCTCCTTCTGCCGAGGACGAAGCGGCTTGCCGAACTCTTCCATCTTTAAATAGGGTATCATTTTATAAAACCTCCTTATTCATGCCCAGTTAATACCGGGCCATGATAAACTTACAAACATTAATTGTAAATCCACTTCATTTTTCTGACCACTATTACTTCAGAAAGTCCGGCTGTCGATACAAAGCGTCGGGATAGGTGTAAAATCCCTGTCCTGATTTTGCACCCAGCAGTCCTTTGTCCACATACCGCTTGACAAAATCAGCGTTTGTCTTCGCCTGAGGATCATTGTTCTCATTCGCCCAGTACTCGGAGATGGTCCATACGGTGCTCAGACCGATATGATCCATGATACCAAAAGGGCCTGTTGGTGCGCTCATTACACCCATCCAGGCACGGTCAATATCATCTACCGACGCAACATCATTCGCCGCCAGAGTCAGCGCCGCCTCAAACCACTTCGTCAGCATTGTATTGAATATATAACCGTTCTGTTCTTTATTAAGAACAATGGCAATCTGCCCGATACTCCTGGCAAAGTCTTTTATCAGATCAACCGTTTCCACTGAAGTTCCAGGGTGCGGCATGATATCGACGACATTATTAGTTCTGATATCATGGAAATGAAACGCCGCAAACCGGTCGGGCCTTCCCGTTTCTTTCGCGAACATGGAAGGCACAAGTGTTGACGTATTCGTTGTAAATATTGTGCGTGGATGACAGAGTTTGTCGAACTGCGCAAAAACCCTGCCTTTCAGCTGAGGGTCTTCGGGCACCGATTCACTGACAATGTCGGCCTCCCGGGCCGCCTCTTCGGGATCTGTCGTTGTCGTTATTCTCATCAATGCGCCTCTGGCTTGCTCCTGGGTTATCTGCCCCCTGCCAGCCATTCTCGACGCCATTTTTCTTATCCTGATGAGGGCATTCTCAAACACATCCTCAGTTGTATCATAGAGGACTACATCATATCCGTGGAGTGCGCACTGAAAACCGATCTGCTGTCCCATCGTGCCTGCACCGAGAATAAGAACCTTTTTTATGTCTTCCATCTTCATCAAATTGCTCCTTTATCAACTGTTAGCCGCTCACTTTGATGAGTCCGCAAACGAACGCGCGCGCGCCTAAAAGTACCAGGCAAGCCACATATAGGCGCAGTCTGGTGTTTTAATCAGTATATCGGCAGACGGTATTTTGAAGCCACCATATTCTGTATCCCGTCCGCCATAGTATATGTTCCCGCCACAGGTGAGTTGAAGGTCCTGCGTAATATCCCATGTAAGTCGGGGCTGAAGTGTGCCGGATGAATCATCCATGTTATGGATAACGGTGAAAAAGATATTGACCAGGGGGTGCACCTCCATCCTGATATTCCCGCCCATGTAATAGCGTCCCAGCGTGAAGAGCTCACCACGGTTAAGTCGATCGATAATGTCGTTGTCCATGACAGATTCGGAGCAATCGTCATCGCCCAGGCCGTTGTAGAAGGCCTCCACAAATCCGTAAAAATTCTTATTCCACCAGATCCAGGAATAATCCATATTGGCGACGACAGACAGGAATTTGCTCTCGTCGCTCTTTTCATCCGGGAAGGTCCATGTGGCATCAAGACGCCATGCCGCATCCCCGAGATATCCCAGGCAGCCGGCGCCGAGGACTTGTTCCTCAAAGTGCTTTGCGGCCATAACATCGAACTCCGTCGTGCCCTTCGCGAAGTGAATCTTTCCAGCCAGCGAATCCTGGCTCCCCTTCACTTTCCCTGTTACCGGATCACGTCTCGGAACATAGAGAAACTGCGCGTCACCCGATTCACCGAAGGCAATTTGAGCATGGGCCATATCGTCACCGATCTTGTATTCCCGCTCTACATCGGTGGGCGCGAAGGGATTAAAAAGATCCATCGGGTTGAAGAGAAACCCGTTTCCCCAGGTGACGGCCTGTCTTCCCAGACGAAACACGGATCGCCCTTGCTGAACCGTCAGGGAAAGGCGGTCGAGTCGATGATAGAGTATATAATTATCGCGATCCTTAAGTGTCTTCGTGAGGTCCATAAGCCGCCGGTCATCTTCAACTTCATCTGACAGGTAATTTTCTATAACTGTACCCGCGAAGATTCTCTCCAGCTCCTTTTGCTTTCTCCTCGTATCTCCTCCCGAAAGAATGATTTCATAGTGCGTATCAAGATAGACCGATGAGCCGAACCAGGAGCGATTTTTCAGACGACCATCAACGCTTCCGTCATAGTATGTTCCCGTTCCCGCAAGACTGTAGAATGAGTCGCTGTCGGGCCATGAAACAGTCCCGCGGCATTTTATGTAACCTCCCCAGTTGGTCTCTATATTGTCAAAAAGTGATTCTGAGGTGCCGGACCGGGCCGGAGCGGCACCGAAATCCGCCAGGGCGTTTGGCGTGCCCGCATTCCCGTACAGGACGAGGCCGATCATCAGAAACCCGGCAATTGTGAGGCTTTTACGCGGTTTATTCACGACTGGATCAATCCTTCATCTGATCATCCGCTACCAGGCCGTCCCTTATATGAACGAGCCGTCTGGCATAATCCATCACCATCTGATCATGCGTGGAAAAGATGAAGGTGACATTCTTCGCTTTATTCATTTCCCTCATCATCTCCATAAGCCCCTCTCCTGTCTTTGAATCAAGATTTGCCGTGGGTTCATCGGCCAGCACTATCAGGGGGTTGGACACGATGGCCCTGGCGACTGCCACCCGCTGCTGCTGACCCCCCGAAAGTTCGGCGGGGCGTCTGTTGCATTCATCTTTCAGGCCGACGTCTTCGAGAATGGCCATTGCACTCTCTCTTCGTTCCACCTCCGGGACCCCCTGAAGGAGCATGACAAACTCGACATTCTCAAGGGCGGAGAGTACGGGGATCAGATTATAGGCCTGAAACACAAATCCTACATTGTGGAGCCGGAGGTTTGCGAGCTTTGACTGACTCATCTTATTGATAATGTTACCGTCTAATGTAATACTGCCGGAATCAGGGTAATCCAGACCGCCTATGATATTCAACAGGGTGGTCTTACCCGAACCCGATGGGCCCGCAAGGGCGGCAAATCCGCCCTTATGTATTGAAAGGTTCACGCCTCGCAACGCGCGAACTTCAACCTTTCCCTGTTGGTATGTCTTTAAAACATCCCTGCATTCCACTATGTTCATAGGTAGGCTCCTGGATTAAAATATATAACTGTTTACGGTTGCCGGTTTAAAGTTCACAGTTTTTCCCATAACATGCCTTAAGGTGCACAAATTTCTGTCTTTTAAACCGTGAACCGATAACTGTAAACTGAAATTTGCAGCCGTGAACGGCTACAAATATTTCATGTCTGCGCCATTGCCTTCACCGGGGTAAATCGAGCGGCCTTGACTGCCGGATAGGCACTGACCGCGAGTCCGAGGATAAGGACAACAAGGTTCGCCGTGACAATATCCTTAATGACTATAACGGGATAGATTATCCGTGACATGCCGGCAAATTCCAACCCTTCGGAAAGCGCGGAAAGGTCTATGCCCGTGTCGGCCAGCGCGAATATACTCAGAAAACCGAGGGCGTTTCCCGCCACCATACCAAGTATAAGGAGAAAGAAGGATTCCGTAAGGACCTCTTTCACAATCCACCAGGGTTTCATGCCCAGGGCCTTTAGAAGTCCGAATTCCCGTATGCGCTCGAATACTGCCATTAATATCGTATTGACTATGCCGAAGCCCATGGCAATAAAAATAACCAGAAACCACAAGTAAATAAACCCGTCATACATTTTCAGTATCGCTGTTACGAACGGGAGAAGTCCCCGCCAGGTCTGCACATCATAAGTGTCTGCAGGGAGTAGTACCCGTCTCAGGGCATCTGCCATCACATCCGATTCTTCGTAATCGGCAAGGAGTATGGATACTTCGGAGATTTCATTTCCAAGCTTCAGCATTTTCTGAGCCGCGCCTATGGTGACGAAGACAAACTGCTTTTCTGTAGCATCCATCTCGGCCCTGAATATACCTGTTATCCTGAAGGCCCTCGATGCGATGTCACCCTTTGTATCCTGCGACATCATGACCAGTTTGCGGCCCAGTTTTGTATCGAATTTGTCCGCCAGAGCTTCCCCTATAATAATGCCATATTTATCGCCGGGCTTGAGGTACTTCCCCTCGGTAACCGCCTGTCCGATGAAGGAAATGGCGGCCTCTTTTTCGGGATCGATGCCGATAAGGGTTACGCCACCCGAGTGTCTCGCGTTGCTCACAATCGCGTCAACACGAACACGGGGGGTCCACCTGGCACCCTGTGGCAGAATCCTTAAAAGGGCGGCATCCACGACCTTCGGTTTGTCAATACTGTTTTCTATAACCGGGTCTTTCCTGAAACCCGCATGGTGTACCTGGATATGCCCGGTAAGGTTTGCTATTCCGTTTCGAACCATCTGATCCGAAATCCCGCGCATCAGCGCCCCGAGAAAGATCATCGCCCAGACGCCTATGATTACAGCCATCATAATGACAATGGTCCGACGGGGATTCCGCCAGATATTTCGCCATCCCATCTGAAGATACATTAAAACACCTCGATCAAACCGCTGTCATTGCCTCAACCGGCCTCATATATCTTACCTTAAGGACCGGGTAAATAGCGGTCAGAATCGTTATAATCAACACTATACCTGCCCCAATAGATACGGAAAGGACCGAAAGCTGTGGATACAGCCTTTCGGGCAGTCCAAACTGACTCAGGACTTCCGAAGCCCCGGAAATCACGATGCCGTGTATCTGAAAATACCAGGTTACCATACACCCTGAGATGATACCGAGGATGATTCCGATAATGGTAATCATCACGGATTCGAGGAAGAGGGATTTCATCAGCCGGTGCGGTGTCATTCCAATCGCCATGATAACACCAAATTCCCTTGTCCTTTCAAAAATAGCCATCAGGAACGTGTTCAAAATACTGAAGGCGACCACCACAATCAAGATTACATACATGATAAGTCCGCTTACCAGATCCAGCTTTATGGACTGAACGAGTCCCGGCATAAGTTCCATCCAGTCAAGGACCACCAGATTACTGTCGCTGTCTATGTCACTGACTCCCGCTCCAAGCTCTGTTTTTATCTTCTTTACATCTTCGAGGGATCTACCGAGAACCACGACTTCATGAACGGCGCCGCGCATGGAGAAAACATCCTGAAAATATCCGAGGGGCATTTGAATTGAATTGCGGTCAAACTTATCCTCACCGGAACTGAAAACTCCCTTTACCTTCAGGACCGACGCGGCAACGGAACCATCACGACCCTGGCCCAGCACAACCAGTTCATCACCGATATCCACCTTTAGATTCCTGGCAAGAAGCTTGCCCACCAGGGCCATATCGGTATCTCCCGGCGCGAGATATTCCCCCTGCCTGACCAGTTTTTTCAGCGTAGAGACCTCTGCTTCTCTTTCAGGGTCAATGCCTGTCAGGAGAACGCCATAGGTCCGGTCACTCGAAGAGACGAGGGAAAATGCGTTTGCGCGGGAAGTATAGGCCTGAATCCCGGAGATATCCCGGATAACATCATCCACTGCACCCGGGTCCGGCACGACCAGCCGGATATCCATCTTGTCCCTGTATCCTTCGGCCTGTACCTGTACGTGACCTGTGTGGATCTTTACAACCGTATTTATCATGGTTCCATAGGAGCCGAACTGAAAGGAGAGCATGAAGACGAGGAGCATAGTGGCAAATACTATTGCGAGGATGGTCAGAATCGACCTCCTGGAGTTCCGCCATATATTCCGCCAGGACATTTTGGTCTCAATCGACAAGATATCCTACCTCCCCGTGTTCTTCAGTGAAGAAAGGGTAAAGAGGTTGCCGGGAAGATTTTCCTTAAACTCAAGCTCGCTGTATTCAAGCATCGTGAACTCGTCCTCCCCGTCCGCCTTCCGCATCTTCCAGACCATAGGGAAAAGTTTGCCACCCATCATCTCTATCCGGGTGCCGGACATGGCCTTTACGAGGAGCATATCCTCGTCATAAAACTCCTGGCTCAGGAAGATCAGATCCTCACGAATCCGGAGCTTCTGCATCCCCCACACCACGGGAGCATCCGGTTTCGGCATCGATGTGATGATATAAACCTTTTTCCCGTCGTGCGTCTCCGTTGCGGTAAGCTTATGGGTATAATCATCGATAATACTGTCCGACTTCGCCAGATCGTTATTGGAAAAATCGGATCCCATCCATGACTGCGACATCATCGAGGGGGGAAGCTTTATGACACGGTTCACCCGGGGATTGAATATCCACATCTCCTTCCCCTTTTTCAGGGTTCCGTTACCATTGTCTTTGGGGGGCGCGATAATGGTAAAGAGACTGTCCTTCTGCCCCCTCGTCCATGCCTTGATAGTGAGGGTACGTTCCCAGCCGGGACGGTGTATGGTCATATTGACGACCGAAAATGATGCGTTCCCCCTGTAATAATTGACTGCGCCCTTGACGAGTGTCCCCACTTCCACAGCATGCACCGCACCGCAAAAAATGAGAGTGCCGACAAAGACAAAGAGCCGGGAGATTATGACTGATTTTTTTACCATGTATCTTACCCATCCTTACCTTTTAGATACGGGGACAATACTAAATCCACAGCGATTTTAGCGTGTATCTTCAATGCTGCAATAGTGTTATGTCCCTGCAATGCTTGTTTCATTAACCGCTAACATGACCGGGGAGGAATGTCAATTATTGAAATCGGTCGCCACCTTGAACAGGTTTTGTCAATGCCCCGACACTATTGATGACTCTGTTGCTTTATGGTCTTTTTGCCCAATCTCTGCGTTATGCTCAAAAAATAATCCTCGGAATATCAACTATATACCTGCGGTTATTTTTTTCGCATGCCTTGATTTTGAACTAAAATCCTCATAAATCAACAGAGTCATTGATTAATAGAAATCAGGAGACTTTTATGATAATGGTAGCCGTCATGATAGACAAACACAACAGAGAGATCAATTATTTGAGAATATCTATTACAGACAGGTGCAACCTGCGCTGTATATACTGTATGCCTAAGGAAGGGGTGTCATTCCTCGGCCACGAGGATATTCTCAGCTATGAAGAGATATTGAGAATCGTGGACGCGGCTGTAAAGACCGGCATCATCAAGATCCGCGTAACCGGCGGCGAACCCCTTGTAAGGCGTGGGGTTATAGACTTTCTTTCTTCCCTCAAAAAAGTGGATGGACTATGTGACATCAGCCTGACAACAAACGGAATACTCCTTGAAGACTGTGCCGAAGAGATATTTGATGCGGGTATAAAAAGAATCAATGTAAGCCTTGACTCTCTTTCTCGAGACAGATACGAAGATATAACGAGAGGGGGAGATATCAGGAGGGTGATCCGCGGGATAAGCAGGGCGCACGACGCAGGATTCTCACCCATCAAGATCAATGTGGTGGTAATAAAAGGATTTAACGACGACGAAATAATTGATTTCGCGAGACTCACCATGGACAAGCCCTACCAGATACGATTCATTGAGTTCATGCCGATTGGCAACTCAGCCCTGGAAAACCATCTCGGTTATCTCTCCAACGACGAGATTTTGAAAGTTATTAACGAATTCAGTCCTTTGGAACCTGTAACCACGGGGTCAGACAGGACAGACGGTCCGGCAAGTCTGTACACCATGAAGGACGCAATGGGGAAAATCGGTTTCATCAGCGCAATAAGCCACGAATTCTGCAGTTCCTGCAACAGACTCCGCCTGACGGCCGACGGGCACCTCAGGGCATGTCTTCTATCGGACGAACCGACGGTGGATCTTAAGACACCCCTGCGCTCCGGATGCAGCAATTTCGAACTGGAGAACCTTATAAAAGATCTCATCAGCAGAAAACCGGGCAGTCACAAGATAAACCACCAGCAGACCCATAGAAGGAAGTGCGCGACAAATATGTCTTCAATCGGCGGGTAATGGAAATGACCTGTCAACGCTGTGTGTTTTGGCGAAAATGTGGATCAATCCTATGGCGACTGAACTGCAATCCCTATCCAAATATTACCTAGACAGACGCGAGAAGGATTTGATCCTGCGCCTCTTGAAACCCGTGGATGGAGAACGTCTGCTCGACATGGGCTGCGGATCGGGAAACTATCTTCTTTTCTTCCGGAGAAATGGGTGCAATGTAACAGGCACCGATTCATCACGGCACATGCTGGATCTGGCAAGAAAGAATCTGGGAGGAAGAGCTGAACTTGAACTTTGTCCTGATAACTATGAAGGCCTTCCCTTTTCCGATAATGAATTTGACATCGTCACTCTGATTTTCCCTGATCCGGCATGCAATCTCCAAAACGCGATAAACGAAGCAGTCAGAGTATGCCGCGGCAGGATATTCTTCGGGACAACAAACAGGTTATCTTCGACTTCAGCGCATAGAATGGCGGCAACCACACCATTAAGAAATACGCGCCCTTCAATCATCCCCGAGTTGACCCGCCTCATCAGATTGACGCTTCCTGACACCACCATAAAGTGGGGCAGCACTGTCTTTTTCCCGCCAGAATGGTACCCGGCAGCGTCTTACTTCGAAGAAAGGATTCCCGTCATGAAGAATCCCTTCGGTTCATTTATCGGGCTTGCATTCCCGGTCACCTACAACCGAATTACCGTGCAGGATCCCCTCGGAAACGAATCAAAGGCAAAGGCGACAAGAGGATATCCCACCCCCGGTCCCGCGCGAAGGAGAACAGGCAGATGAAAGAGGCCATCCTCTATGAAAAGCTGGATGACGGTTACGTAAAGTGCCATCTGTGCGCTCACAGATGCAAAATAGCCCCTTCAAAATCCGGCATCTGCGCGGTTCGGGAAAATCGAAGTGGAACATTATACACCCTGGTACACGGAAGATCGATAGCGGAGAGTATAGACCCTATCGAAAAGAAACCCCTGTTTCATGTATATCCCGGCTCTAAATCCTACTCCATAGCCACCGTTGGGTGCAATTTCCGGTGCGAATTCTGCCAGAATTTCGACATATCACAGACACCGCGCATCGAGGGAAAGATTATGGGGCGCAGTTCCATGCCGGAGGAAATCATAGAAAGGGCGCTGAAGACGGGATCAAAAACCATCGCGTACACATACACCGAACCCACGATATTCCTTGAATACGCCCTGGATATAGGAAAGATGGCACATAAAGAAGGTATCAAAAATATCTTTGTTACCAACGGCTTCATGACCGGGGAGGCGCTTGAAGAAATCGCCCCCTGGCTCGATGCGGCGAATGTTGACCTCAAATCATTCCGAAACGAATTCTATAAGAAGTACTGCGGCGGCCAGCTCCAGCCGGTTCTGGACAGCCTGAGAAAAATGAAGGAGCTCGGCATCTGGGTGGAGGTAACAACCCTCATCATACCAACCCTGAATGACAGCAAAGAAGAACTGAGGGATATCGCGAGGTATATTTACTCTCTCGGACCTGAGACTCCCTGGCATATCAGCAGGTTCTACCCGAGATACAGGATGGAGAACCTCCCCCCGACTCCTGTGGAAACAATTCACATGGCATCTGAAATAGGAAAAGAGGCCGGCCTCAAATATGTTTACTCCGGCAACGTCCCTGGTGACGAGGGGGAAAACACCTGCTGCTCAAATTGTGGAAGGCTATTAATAAAGAGGTACGGAGTTAGTGTTGAAAAGATAGATCTAAGGGAATCGAGATGCCCCGCCTGCAAAACCCAGCTGGACGGCATTTACGAAAGTACCTGGGTCAATATCTAATTGTCCGTCCTGTAGCTTTCCCATCTCAACCTGGACCAATCCCGCGCAACATCAGGCGGAACTGCAAGACACATAAGATGGTGGGGGAAATATCTGGGTCAGGCTCAGACATCCATCGTATCCTGCAGGATTACGGAACCAGACCCCAATAATCTAACGTCCGATGACGAGTTTAAGCGGATCGACTTCTTCACGAAGTATGCGTAGCTCCTCATCGCTCGGCGGAGCCGTTTCGACTATCTTTGATGCCTTGAGGAGTTCAAATCCGCAATTATCGAGGACGTCATTTTCTGAATACCCATGATTAACGGAAATAATCCTCATACGCCTGGATTCTGGTTCAAAGTCCATCACTGCCATGTTCGTTATTATCTTGTAGGGACCAGCGTTAAGCGGCAGACCGGATTTTGCCCTTGAATCACCACCTTCAAGCCAGCCCGGGGTGGTAATATATGAAACTTTTTCCACAAACCTTTTCGCGTCCTGTGGAGTCATTACCATCATCCTCCAGGCAAAGGATGCGAAATCATTCGCTCCGCCGCTTCCTGGAAATCTCACCTTTGGCTTCTGGTGGTCGTCGCCGATACGAGTCGAGTTCAGGTTCCCGTACATGTCTATCTGGGCTCCGCCCAGGAATGTATAATCGAGCATGCCGCGGCATGCTGTTTCCATAATCTCGCACATTCCACTGGCCATAACAGCCTTCCAGGTAGTTCTTGAATCACCAACGGAAATGGGCATTTCGGGAAGCAGAGGCGCTATGCCGCCTGCCTCAAACATAATTATCAAATTGGGTGAACAGGTTTTCTGTGAAAGCATCGCGGCGGCACAAGGTGCTCCCGTGCCGACACCAACCGTCGAGCGATCTTCAAGCTCCCGGGCAGCAATACATATCATCATTTCCATTGCATTATAGTCAGCCATTAGCGTTATTTCCTCCTTCTCGCACCAGATATTTGTTATTCAGCGCTGTTATTAACCATGAGTTCCTTTGCCCTGAGTTTCGACATTTTTTCCATGCCTCCATTCTTTTGAATGTAATCAAAGTGGGTTTTACAGCTGTATATATTCTTCTCAAGAAACTTCTCAAATGCCTCGGCATCCCGCTCTGTCTGTAGCCATTCTCTGAGATGTTCCTCATCAGAAAAGTACTCATATGGCATGTTGCCGGGATAGCCTCCGAACGGAACTTCACAAACGGCATCCGCAAGGTAGAATGGAATAGATGTATAGGTAGGTTCGTCCCGGAATGTTTCCGTAGATACAATCCTTTCCGCCGTTATGATGAGATGCTTGGATGCCCTGGCCAGGTCAAGGTCGGATATCGTTATTCCTCTGATCCTGCTGTTGCCATAAACATCTGCCTCATGAACGTGTATGACTGAGACATCGGGATACAGGGCGGGCATGAGCACATAATACTGACCAGTAAATGGACATTTGATCTTTTTCGCGCCACTGTATTTGAATGTATCCGTACCCATAATATTTCGTATCGGCACAAAAGATACGCCCATGGTAGCTGCCTTCAGGCGGGCTGAGAGGCAGTAATTTGTCCATTCGGTAACTTCAACATCCCCACTTTGCATATACTTTCGCGCAACCGCTGAGAGACCGCGGGCCTCAAGCCCTATTATATAGGCAATATCCAGTCGATTAAAGCATTTCCCCGATGACAGAATCTGAAAATCATGTGTCGAGGTATGCCCGCAGAAAGCGAGCTTCTTCCTCCCCTGTCGCAGTATTTCATGGCAGGCGGCAGTGGAAGTCCTGATGGCTCCAAATCCGCCGATGGCAAGATAATCGCCATCGTGCACGTATTTCGCAATGGCATCCTTCAATGTCATTAACTTATTGTCCATACTCCGCGATTTCGTCCTGAAGAACTCCCGGGCCTTATCGGCGTCGGGATCCGTAAAAAGTTTTCCAATACCTTGTTCTAAAACCTCCACCAGATCTTACCTCCTTCGCATAGTCTATACCGGTACACCTTTATTACGACTCCAATCTCCCAAAACCATCAATCGTACATACCAAATGAAAACTGCCTCATGGCAAAGTTGAAGTTATGATTAAAGAAGCATCGTCAAGGTCAACCGCATTATCGTATCGTGGCTTATCACATAATTTTCTTTGCTGACACATAAAATTAAGAATCCGTCACTATATCATCTTCTTCGTAGGATTCCGCAAGCACATCAAGCGCCATCTTCAGATAACTTGAAGGTACCATCACCCTTACTTCGCCAAGGCCATCGAGGGTTAGACCATATATGACACCCACAGCTTCGTACCGTAATTTTACAGGAATACCCTCCGTCTCAAGTCTTCCAGCCACAATTTTCGCATTTATCATCCCGGATGACACATTGGCAACTTCCCATTTTTCATCTTCCATATTACGATGCCACCTCTCTCAGGAGAGTCGTGTGCCTCCTTCTGCAGTAATCTGAGACATGGCTCACTGCTTCCAAGGCATCCTCAATATCGTCAAAGACGGGGATACCCCTATTTAGAAACGCCTTTCTCGCCTCGCGCATAACCTCCTCTATGTCCATGGACTCAATTTCCTGTTTTATATTTGGTAAGACCACTATGACCGGCTTACCGGTGGTATCCATAACCTCTTTCACCCCGTCCGCCAGCTCGTTATAGGGTACCACATCCTTGATGGAGTCCACTCCGAGTCCCCTGGCAAAGGCCTTGTAATGGTAGAGCAGCTGTATCATTATCAGAAGATCGATCTTCTCATCACCCGCCGCCAGGAGCAATGTTTCTTTCAGTATCTGCGCAGGGACAAGAGGATTCGCCACATCTATGGGATTACCCGCGCTGGACCCCGGTCTGGGCAGTATAGAGGTAATTCTGTCCTGTATTTCCTCTTTCAGTCGGGGGATCTCCAGACCAAGAGGTTCGGCGATATCACACGCATTCACGCCCAGGGCCCCTCCTCCGCCCATAACGGCAATCCCTTTGTATATCTTATGGGGAAGGAGAGAAAAAGCCAGACTGGTTTGTGCCATCTCCATGATATCTCCCACCTGAATCGCATTGCACTGGCGAAGTGCCGATTCCCATATTGTGCCGCTTCCCCCCATGGATGCCGTATGACTTGCAACCGCCCTTCCCCCTGAATCAGACAGACCTCCCTTATAAACTATTACCGGTTTGCGTTCGGCCACGCTCCTAAGAACGTCAAAAAACTCCCGTCCATTCTCAACTCCTTCAACATACATGGTTATCACTTCTGTATCGGAATCGTCGCGCAGATATTCCAGAAACTCCGTCTCTCTCAAGTCGGCACCGTTTCCAAAACTTACAACCTTGCTGAATTTCACTCCCATCCATTTCCCAATCTGGGCAAAATCTATCGACATCCCCCCGCTCTGAGACAGAAAGGCCACCGGACCACGCTCTCTCGAAAGATCAGGGCCCGGAAGGAGTGTAAGCCTGCTTTCAGGACAATATATTCCGAAGCAGTTCGGCCCAATAACCCTGATCCCCTTTCGAGCTATCCGTTTTATCTCTTCCTCCAGGGCAATCCCTTCCGGTGTATCTACCTCCCTGAAACCGGCGGACAGGATCTCCGCACCGGCCGCGCCTTTTTTCCTGCACGTCTCAAGGGCCTCCGGAACACGATGGGCGGCAACCACAATTATTGCAAAATCTATCTCTTCCGGGATTTCGTCTACTGTTTTATATATCCTCAAACCTTCTATCGTTCCGCCTTTAGGATTCACAGGATATATTCTGCCTGCAAACCCCATTTCCAGGAATGAATAGAACATACCCCTTCCGAAACCAAACCCCGGGTTAGGCGAGACCCCTACTATAGCGATACTTTCAGGGTTGAATATTCTGTCAAAATCACAAATCCTTGTCATATATTCCTCTTTTATTAAGAAATCCGGTAAGTTTACAAGTCAAAACCTTGAACCCCGCGCTCGTTTGTATATTGTTACTTTTGTCAGTGTCAAGGAAATATCTTTTGATGCATTCGGAAAAAGTTTTTCCGTAGCGAATCCAAGCGTTTTGGGTGCAAGATGCTGGCAGTAACCGGCGCTTAAAAAATCTAACCGTTTGAGTGTGTTAGCACGTGTTTTTGATTTATAGCCGGGCAATAACAGCATCTCCAGAATGGTTCTGAGCAAAGCAAACTGACTTCCAAGTAACTTAAGTTTGCAAATGTGTTGTAGCATTGTCCCTGTGGGCAACCAATATGTGGGGCACAGAGGCCCCACGCTACATAAGAAGTTCCTTCCCATTATAATGCCGAAGTATTGGCATAACGGAGCTTTTTACTGGTCCGTGAACACTAAGAAAGATATCTTAACCTTAATCAGCCTGCCAAATACCATATATTGTGCCCTGATTTTCGGCAATACATCCCATAGTGTTTTTTCTTTACAAAGGCCTGCAACTTTGATAGCTTTTCACGCAATATATTGAAGTAGTAGAGTAACAGGGCATGCTTTGGGAATGGCCCCTCTTGCTACCAGCTTTACTGGCATCCGGCAGTGGACTTTGCACCATGAAATTAAAAAAACTGGAAATACTCGGATTCAAATCCTTCAGGGACAAGACCCCCATCGATCTCTCCTTTGACATTAACGCCATCGTGGGTCCGAACGGTTGCGGAAAAAGCAACATCGTGGACGCCATTCGGTGGGTTATGGGTGAACAGCGTGTCACAACGCTCCGCGGGAAAAAGATGGATGATGTCATATTCAACGGGAGCGATGACGCGCCAGCTGTTGGTATGGCTGAGGTATCCATAACCCTTGAAAGCAACGGACGCCAGGTCCCGGAAAAATACGCGGGTTACAGAGAGGTAACCGTTTCACGAAAAATATTCCGCGAAGGTGAAGGTGAATATTACATAAACAAGGTGCCGTGCCGCCTTCTTGATGTGAGAGAATTTTTCATGGATGCGGGTGTCGGCGCGAGAACATACTCCATTGTGGAACAGGATAAAATTGCGGGCCTTGTAGAAGCAAAGCCGGAGGAGAGAAGGCGGTTCATCGAGGAAGCGGCGGGGATCATGAAGTATAAGACGAGGAGAGATTCGGCCTCTCGCAAAATGGAAGCGACAAGGCAGAACATACTCCGCGTCAATGATATCCAGAGAGAAGTGCGCTCCCAGTTAAACGCCACTTCAAGACAGGCAAAAAGGGCCGACAGCTACAGGACGCTGAAAAAAAATATAAAGGAATGTCAGCTGTCTCTCTCTCTGCAAAACTACTCGAAAATGGCCTCAAAGATAAAGGAGCTTGAACACCTTCGCATTCCTTTGGATGAAAAATCGCTTGGTGCCCAGACAGAACTGAAGTCGCTGGAATCCGCCGTAGAGGACCTCAGAGCACAGCTCATCGAAAGTGAAGATCTGATAGGAACCCTTCAGGACAAATACTACAGCGTAAAAAACGAGATAAATATAAGAGAACAGAAAATCGAATTCGCCAATGAAACCATCTCGCAGCTGGGGGACCAAAAGACCAGGAACATAGAGGAAATTGGATCTCTCAGTGAACGTAAAAAAACAACTGTTGAGGAAACATCCCTCCTGCAGCAACAGACAACCGAATCAGACAAGACAATTACAAACCTGAAGGATTCCATCGCCTATGATCAGGAAGCCGCCGACATCCGTAAGGCTACAGAAGTGGATCTGAGCGAAAAAATGGAAAGTTCAAAATCCAGACATATCGACACAATAACCGAAAATGCAAGGCTGAGTAATCTCCTTTTGTCCCTCACAAAAAATCTCGAAGATCTGAAGAGAAAGGCCGAAAGGGAATGTGGGGGTATAGATGAAAACAACAAAAAACTCATTATATTGAGAAACAACCTGTCCACTGTAGAGTCTGATTTGTCACAGGACATAGAGAAGGTCGAGCTCCTCAAAAGAAAGGAGAACTCCACGGGGGAAAAGCTCGCTGCCGCAAGAAACAATCTCGATGCGGCAGTCGAGAGTATTGCAACGATCAGAGAGCAAACAGGGGTAAAAACCTCGCGGCTCGCCTCCCTGAAACAACTTCAGGAAAGGCATGAATGGTGTGATGAAGGCACACGCCATGTATTAGAAGCGGTTCGCAACCGCGCGCTTGGGGGAAATATTCGCGGACTGGTGGCGGACTATATCAAGGTCCCAAAGGAATATGAGTCTGCCGTTGAGACTGTCCTGGATGACAAACTTCAGTATGTCATCGTCGGAAATCAGAATGACGGCATGAATGCTATTGACTACCTGAAAAAACATTCTTCGGGAAGGGGAACCTTCGTGCCCCTGGATAGCAGGATGACACCTTCTCTCTCCAAACAAGACTGCCCTGAAGGAACATTCAGGCTTTGCGATCTTGTACACGCCACAGACGAAGACTTCGGTGGAGTTGTTCATCGCCTCCTGGAAGACATCCTGCTGGTCCCAGATTTGAACACCGCCATGCGACTGTGGCAGGATAACAACTTCACTGGAACTTATGTTACGCCGAAGGGAGACATTATAAGGCCTAACGGTGCGCTGACAGGCGGCAGCGAAAACAACGGGAGTTCTTCGCTGGGCGGCAGGAGAGAAATCACAGAACTGGAGAAACAGATTGACGAGCTGGCTCATGTTTTTGAAGCCAAAAATGAGAACAAAGATAAACTGAGCGATGCGACTTCACTTATGGAGACAGAAGTGACACAGCTGCGGACGGATATCCATGAGCTGGAACTGGAGATCAACAGCCGGAGAAAAGACATTGAAAGACTTGAAAGTGAAATCAAATGGATTGAGCAACGTATTGACGTGATAGCCTTTAACAGGGAAAGTCTCGAGTCAGAAAAAACACTGAATGTGGAAAACACAGTTGATGTCAAGGTCAAAATAGCATCTCTCAAAGGTGAAGTGGAGGCCGGTGACAAACGTATCCTGTCGATACAGGAGAAGTGGAAGGAGGCCAGAACCGAACTGGAGGAAGGCGAAAGAAACCTGACCGAAAAAAAGATCCTCCTTACATCCGTAGAAGAAAAAGCAAAATCGGGAATTGAAACCCTTTCAAGACTGGAAGGAACGGTAGCAGAGATAGATGGCCGCATCGAATCCATAACCGAAGACGTGGACGCCTGCGAGGCGAAGACTGCCGAAGCGATGGAAAGCGTTGACGATGAAGGTGAAACCCTGAAGCTCCTCTATAAACACCATGCTGATGCCGAAGACAATCTCTCCGAAAAACGTGAGTTCCACGTACAAAAGAATGTTATCTACAAGCAGAAAGAGCTGGAAATCCAAAAGGCGAGAAAGAGATCTGAAGGTTTTTCAAGGCAGCTCGGCGAGAAAGAGATGGAAACGCGCGAAGCAGTTATCCAGGCTGAAGTCCTCAAGGAAAGTGTCCATGAAAAGCTGGACGTCGATCTGGACTCACTTCTGCCGCAATTTCAGACGATGGACGAATCCGACGCGCAAAAAATGAGAAAAAGACTTGAGTCACATAAAAAGAGACTTGAGGAGTTCGGAGAGGTGAACCTTCTGGCCATCAGTGAACATGAGGAACTCAAGGAACGTCACGATTTCCTGGCAACCCAGATAAAGGATCTGAATTCCTCTCTCGACACCCTCCAGAAAACCATAACAAGAATCGATCAAATATCCAAAAAGAGATTTTCGGAGACCTTCGAAGCCGTGAACCACCATTTCAGGAATGTATTCCCACGGCTTTTCCCGGGAGGGAAAGGAAGCCTGTGTCTGACCGACGAAGCAGACATGCTGGAAACAGGTGTGGATATAGACATGCTGATCCCTGGAAAGAAAAAACAGAATCTGTCTCTCCTGTCCGGAGGTGAAAAAGCCCTCGCCGCCGTCGCTCTGATATTCGCCATACTCATGCACCGCCCGTCACCATTTCTGATCCTCGACGAGGCGGACGCTCCCCTTGATGACGTAAATGTTTCTCTTTTCAGGGATCTGGTGAAAGATATCGCGGAAAATTCCCAGATCATATTTATAACCCACAACAAAGGATCGATGGCGGCCGCCGATAATCTTATCGGCGTAACCATGGAGAAGCATGGAATCTCCACTACAGTATCCGTCAACATGAATTAACTCTTCCGGAGATCCGAACACCGCATATTTGTTATCACCGGAAAGGTTGTTTATAACTGAGCCGCGTTGAATATATCTTTCAAACAACAAAAATATAAAAGAGGATACAATAAACCCGACAAATGGAAAACAACGACGATAAAAGTTTTTTCTCAAGGCTTCAGCAGAGCCTGTCAAAGACAAGAGGTGGTTTAGTCAGGAACCTGGACGAGATGATTTCCGGAGAAAAGATTATATCTGGAGATATATTTGAAGATATTGAAGAGATCCTGATAGGGGCTGATCTGGGTCCCGCCTTTACATGTGACCTGATTGAAGAGATGAAATCCAGGGCAAAGAGAGATGAACTTGCGAGTCCGGACGCGCTCAAAAAAGTGATGAAGGGCAGGATGATAGAGATCCTCAAAAAATGCGAATCGCCGCTGCTGATCCCTGAAGGGGAGACTTATTCAATCATGGTGGTCGGCGTGAACGGAACAGGGAAAACCACCACCATAGGAAAAATGGCATACCGCTTCAAGAAGAATGGAATCCCTCTGTTACTGGTCGCGGCCGATACATTCCGGGCCGCGGCTATCGAGCAGCTTGAGATATGGGCCCAGAGAGTCGATGCCCCGCTCGTCAAGCAGAAAATGGGAACTGACCCCTCAGCGGTAATCTTTGACGCGATTCAATCGGTAGAATCGAGAAATGCCGTCATACTTATAGACACGGCGGGCAGGATGCACACAAAGACCAACCTCATGGATGAGCTAAAGAAGGTCAAACGCATCATGGGCAGAGAGCTGCCAGGCGCTCCTCACGAGACCCTTCTCGTCCTCGACGCGACCACCGGGCAAAACGCCGTTATACAGGCAAAAATGTTCAACAAGGAGATTGGCATCACCGGAATAGCCCTCACAAAACTGGACGGTACTGCGAAGGGGGGAATCATAATACGAATAGCACAGGAGCTGGAGATACCGATCCGATACATAGGAGTCGGAGAAGGTCTGGACGACCTGCGGCGCTTCAATAGCGAGGAGTTTGTAGATGCCCTGTTCGAATAGAGTGAATATCAGGGAGGAAATATTTACCACAAGTAACATCCGCGGTTGCCTCGCCGGTAAGAAGGTTTTTATCCCCGAATCGGCGTGGACACATTCTATTGTTGCCCTCTTACAAGCATAGATCTCTCATCAAAACAGACTTACAAGGCGTGGATATGAAGATAATTGAATGCATCCCCAATTTCAGTGAAGGAAGAGATCCCGGAATAGTGGAAGCAATTGCAGGTGCCGCCGCCCAAATCGAGGGTATCAAGGTACTGGACTTCAGTATGGACAGAGATCACAACAGAAGCGTGCTGACATTTATCGGTTCACCTGAAGCCTCGCTGCGCGGAGCGATCGCGGCCTGCGATATGGCTGCCGGGATTATAGACATGCGAAAACACAGTGGCGTCCATCCGCGCATCGGCGCTGTTGACGTGGTCCCCTTTGTCCCAATGGGGACCGCAGACATGTCAGACGCGGTGGAAGCTGCACACAGCTTTGGACGTATATTCGGAAGAAAAAACAATATTCCCATCTATTTCTATGGAGAATCGGCGCTCAATCAGAAGCGAAAAAATCTGGCAAACATTCGGCGGGGACAATATGAAGGACTCAGAGACAAAATGAGTGATCCGGCCTGGGCGCCGGACATCAGTCCCGACGAGTCGGTATTCAACCCGCGTCTCGGTGCAACCTGTGTAGGTGCGAGAAAGCCACTCATAGCATTCAACATAAATCTGAACTCAAACGACATCACGATTGCGAAGGATATAGCGAGAGCGATACGATATTCAAGCGGCGGACTTGAGCATGTTCAGGCATTGGGAATACAGCTTGAAAGTAGAAATATCGCCCAGGTATCAATGAATCTTGCCGATTACGAAACAACTTCGATCCGCACGGTCTTTGATACCGTAACGGAAAAAGCGGCCGGGCATGGCGTTGGCATCCTCGAATCCGAGTTGATAGGCCTCATTCCCAGAGCCGCTCTTGAGGGGGTGACAGCAGACTACTTAAAACTGTTGGACTTCTCAGAGAAGAGAATAATAGAGAGCCACTTCTGAGCATTTAATCAAGCACGGAAACATCCTCTTAATATCGTTGACTCTCTTTTTAAATAATGTTAGAAATCGCACCTTCAGAAACATGCGCCCCCGTAGCTCAGTAGGATAGAGCAACGGATTCCTAATCCGTGTGTCGGGCGTTCGAATCGCCCCGGGGGTACCAATTAAAACAAGGGGTTACAAACCACAAAGACGGTCTGTAACCCTATTTTTTTTGTGATTGTGATACATTTGTGATAATTGGAGCCTTCAGAGAATCCATAACCTCAATTCCTGCCCTCAGACTTTCCGAATAGTGATGAGCATACCGCATAACCATTGACGTGTTTTTCCATCTGCCAAGCTTTTGGACAGTAAATAAATCTACACCATTCTGAATAAGTCTTGTCGCAAAGGTATGTCTCAGATCGTGGAAACGAAGTTTTTTAATACCAGCCTTTTTCTCTGCCAGATGAAAAGCCCTGATGATAACGCTTGACCCGATCCTGTTGCCAAGATGATTAACAAAGACCCGTTTATCGGGATCTAAGACACCGGGCACTTTGTTTGCAAGAAGATCTAATACAGTTGCATTCAGCGGCAGGGTATCTACAGCCCTATTCTTTTGCTCCGTGATGATCATGGTTTTTCTTGTGAAATTTATCTGAGACCATTTGAGATCCATGATCTCCCCCTGACGAAGCCCGGTATGAATTGCAAAAATGATGATCTCCCTCAACCATAAAGATGATGACACCAATAATTTTTGTTCTTCATCCAGAGTTAACCAGCGCTCGACCTTATTGTTCACACGCTCTTTTCGAACTCGCATAACGGGATTATCTTTCACCCATTCCCATTCTTTCATGGCCAGATTGAACGTGTGCCCCATCAATGATAGCTCGTAATTGATCGTTCTAGGTGAAACGCCGTCCGCTCTTCGCTTTAACTTATATTCAGAAATCATATTTGGAGTGATTTGAGTTAAAAGGCTGTCTCCAAAAAAACCCCTTAGATGCTTTTCCAGCCCTTTATCCCTTAAATGAGATGATGGAGCTTTATAGATCGCGGAGTATTCCTTCATATAGCGATTCATAAGATCGTTAAAGGTTCTGTCTTCACCTTCCAGGTGCGGGAACCATTTGTCCTCTGCTATTTCCCCTTTTAATTTGTCAAAGATCCGTATGGCCAGCTTCTTTTGTTCCGTCTCGGTGGACCGCCGGAACTGCTCGCCATTGTGAGAAAAATTCATCCACCAGACCGATCCTCTTTTATATAGACCCATTGTTTATCTCCTTCCTGGGTCCCTCGATCCGGTCTGATTTCCCGTGACCAAGATTATAGACTTCATTCTTGCTTTGGTCAATTGTCTTCCTGACCAATCTGTCAATAGGAAGATTGACCTTTCTCTTTCTTGATTTATTCGTTCCGTCTGGAGCATTGGCCTTCTTGTTTTCCATCCAGAAGTCTATTTCCTGTTTTCTGAATCTAATAAGTTTGCCAACACGATAATGAGGAATATCTGATGTCATGGCATAGAGGGTCTTCACCTTGATCTTTAGATAATAGGAAAGATCTTTAATATCCCAGAATCCGCTCGATGGTTCATTTTCAGAATGGGGGATCATCGTATTTCCTCCACTCTTTCAGGGCTTCATGTGCCAGGAGTTCTATTTCATCGTTAGATCTTCCACCTTCTTCCTTTAATGTTTGGAGCTTCTCATCATAAAACTCTCTTTCTTCGGGAGAGTTAAAAGGGGGGTGGTCATGTCCACACTCCCTACCACTCCCTACCACCCCCAAATGTGCCTGATATTCTTCATCCTTTTCAGGTAGGGAGTTGGTAGGCTTTGATAACTCCCTACCAGTATATCCATATTGTCTCAGGAGGGTTTCGTATTCTTGAGAAGTGATCTTAAGTTCTGCGTAACCGTGGACACTCCGGCTTTTTAAACTCATACTCTTCAGGCGCTTGCCGATCCATTGCGGGGATACATGTTTATCTGTAGGCCTGTCCTCGTTGAACTTGGTACGGATTTCATTGGTCTTAATAGTCCATTCAAGAAGACCGTTCAGGCCGTTTTCATCGGCAATCTCCTTGATAATGGCAACAAGGCGACCTTCGAGGGTTTCTTTTCTGGATTCATCCTTTTCACCGGCAATGGCGAGGATTGAGTCTTCCAATGTCTGATGCTCGACAGGAAGGAGACTGTTTACAAAAAACATCGGCTTGGTAATGTCCCACAGCCTGCCCGATATGCCCTCTATTGTTTCCATGTCGGGAAAGATAGTGAATAGATGTCTTGCTCTCCAGGCGGTCAGCCTTTCTTTCAGTTCCAGGGCAAGTTCAGGACGCGGGTTTTCATAGTTGCCGGGACGGTTCGGCATGATGATAGGCAGGCACCTTGTTTCAAGTATCTTGTGCAACTGTTCGTTGCTGGATATGATCGTCGGCCCGTAGATGTCGTAGTACACAGTATCATTGAAGGGACCCAGATCCGGGTATTGGACTCGACTACACTTGGCCCCTTTTTCGGCACGTAAGAGCAGTATATCCTCACAACCGCCACGTTCGGCTTTCTTGGATATATCCAGCAGATCAAGGAACAATGTTCCATGAAGGTGTTGGCTGTATCGGAAAATAGTGGCTTCCCGCAGTTCAATGAGATGTATTCCACGGAAGGCAACATAGGTAACGGACTTGCCGGTTCTGCTTTTTCCCCTTTCCGCTACGGCATTGAAGAGGATATAGGGGCAGTAGTCTATACCGGGGTGATCATGCAGATAGGTCAGGAAAACATAATGAGCGACAATAGACCATTGCTCATCATCCAGAGCGGAGAACCGTTTCAGGTAGGAGAGCAGATCGTCATAGAGTGCGGTGTCTTCCTGGGCGAAGTAGCGCACAACTTCCGAAGCACGGGGAATGGTGAACTGGAAATGTTTCTTCTCAGGAATGGAGAAAGTTTCTGTCTCTGTAACATACTCCTGAGTAAAGACAAGTTTTCCATCCTTAATGATTGCATAGACCAGCTCCCCATCATCATTGACACATATATCCACCAGTCCGGGAAAGTATGCTGAAAGTGTTGAGTCGTTGAAGGTTTCCATTACCGGTCACCTCCATTTGAAAGTGTCCCTTTCTGAATGGCTTTCTTGATGCAGGCGGTTTCGAAATCTTTTGCGTTGTTACGCCTGGCCAATTGGTTTTGAAGCTCAAGCAGGGCGTCATCACGGTTTGTTATTCCCAGATGTGCGGCAAAGGAGGAAAGACAGCCATCTATATGGGAAAGATGCCATTCGGGGGATACTTCCACCACCGATTTTGGCAGAGGTTGTAGCTCGTTGTCAGAATTATCCTGATTGAAACAGTCCTGGACGGAACACCAGAGAGGATGGATCGTTTTCCGTTCTGTCTTTTTATTGTCCTCAAGACGAAGAGAAAACCACTTCATTGTAAGATGTCGCCACAGCCCGGCACGTTTTTCTTTCAGATCAGCAAGTGAATTTATCCCGAACCTTTTGAGTTCAGGGCGACGAATTTGAAACTCTATGCGCCAGACATCTTCCGTTGATTCACGTTTCCACAGATCAAGGAACCAGAACTTTGTTCCTCCCTGTCCGACTTCCAGACCCTTGTTATAGATGCGAAGCTGGACAGGAGACTTGACATCCCCGACATAATAGGTTTCCAACTTATCCTTGCCTAGGTAAATATTGCCCTTATCGGTGCGGGTGGCTTTGTGTGAAAGCAGGAACTCGTGAGACAGGCCGCCGGGAATCCAGAAATCGGCGCACAGATCGACACGGCTGACCTGGACAAACTGAACCTTCCCCTTGCCGATTGCCTTCAGGTCTTCGGTGATCCAGGATAAAGCGGTATCAATGCCATTAAGCCAAAGTGTCTTGGAACTGATGGAGAGATAGACGTTTGGAGATTTCCCCGGCTTCGCAGTCTTGGCGATAAAGAGATTATAGGCTTCAAACTGGAGATGGAAGCGGTAGTTCGGAGCCTTGCCCCCAGGCCTAAAAATGCATTTTCTTCCAGAAGGCAGACCGATGAGAAGCCCCTTTTTCTTCCCGGCCTCCTGTTTCTTTTTATCAAGAGTTCTTAATCTACGTTTCCAGTCTGATCCCCATACGACATATACGCCTAGATCAAGGGAATCAATACCGCAGAGTAGAAACTTAAATTCTGCTACTGGTGGGGTTGAAGCATGGCGTGTTACAGATAACGCCATGCCGGATTCTTCAAGATGATCACCCTGAAGTAAATCATCGGTTTCCTGGTTGTAAGCCGAGACACATTCTTCCTTGGTTACGGTTTTTCGGTCAGGTTCGGGGTAGCTCGCTCTCTCTCTGCGGTTCGCTCCTCCCCCTTCATGATCCCCAAAGCCAGAGGCTGTGTGTTGAGTCGTTTTTCGATTGGTATCTTGTGGCATTTTGTTTTCCTCCTTGTTTTAGAAAGAGGAATAGCAAAATGACGAACAGGACTACCGGACAGGAATTGATTTATTTTTTGTCCGGTAGTGGGATGGGTATTTTCCAGAAGTTTCTTGCGCGCTGGATACGCTTTTCGAAGGTTTCAGGTGTTTCTATAAAGTCAGGGTCAATCTGCTCCCCTGTAGTGTCGTGGGCTATTGCGTCAAAAAGGTCGTGTATATCGACAGCCTTAAGTTTTTGCCCCATTGCTATTGATATGAGGGACAGAAGACCAGCGAAGAGATACTTTATGTGCTTAATTTCAATTTTTGCTTTGGGTGTACTTCGGAAGGCTTTGGCAATAAGTGACATTCTTCCCCTTGCTTTTGTCTCTGTTGCCTTTTTAAAGATTTTCTTCATCTTCGGCTCATAAATCAGAAGCTTGTCGAGTCTCAAGAGTTTTTCAAAAGCTTCTTCATCACCCTGTCTTGCCTTTCTAAGAATATAGGCCGGATAGTCGCCATAAAGAAGAAAACAGGGGGCCCATACTCTTACAAAGAAGAGTACCTCAGGGGTGCTAATAAATTTTTGTATTTTTTCAGAATCTTCCAGATGATCTTCTATAATAAGATTCTCAATCGCCTTAAAATTCTCTTTAAGACTTTCAAAAATCCCGTTTTTATCTTCGGATTTCAGTTCATCCACAGCTTCTTGAAACTCTGATTGGGTAATGTGACGCAAGGAAGCTAAAGAAAACATTAACCCTTCATAGAAATCTATAATCTCTGATAACCTATTATCCAGTTGTCTGAGCGAATTTGTCAAACCAAGATAGACTTTTCCATGATTCTTGTAGAGCTCCAGCCATTCATCAATGGGTGGGAGAGAATCATAGCCTTCCATTCTTTCCCCAGCTTTTAACTTTTTCAGAGCATCATGCAAATCTTTAGAAGGCAGGGCAAATTGAAGAGCGGCAGTTCTTATGAGAAAAGTTTTGTCTTTCGCCCATTCTTTAAAGTGTACCATCTTCTCAATGTCTGCCATATGCTCCCCTTGCATTTGACAATATGCAGCACGAGCATCCTTACTGTCAAGGGTTCCCTTGGGCTCTCTTCGTTCGCGCCTCGACATCAAGATATTAACTTTACGTGCTCGTGATGAAAGTATGTGAGGTTTAATAGGTTTTGCGTAGTTCACCTACAAAGCGTGAAGATTGGTTTTCTGATCCGCCGTTGATTTCGGTTTGAAAGAGTGTAACGCCGGGCATAGCGAATCCCATTTCCCCTGATTATTTCAACCACGGGGTTTCCCCCCATTCTATATCTAGTGCGTCCTTACTTCTCCAACACCTCATCAGACTTGATTTTTTAAAATCAACAAAACTTACCATCTTCAAAAACACCTTCCCATATAAGATCACCTTTTCCTTCCGCAGGGTATAGTATTCCTTGCCCATGTGGCTTATTATCCTTTATGTATCCTTCGTATTTTCTACCGTCCGAAAATATGAAAACGCCTTTGCCTGTAAATTTCCCATCTTCAAATTTACCCCCATAGATTATAGCATCATGATAACCTCTTGAAAGGGTTAAGACAGAGGGGTCGGCGGTAACAGGATCGCTATATATACCAACACTTTTAATTCCTTTCATTTCATGCTCATGTTTATGAAATCCTCTGATTGCCGATTCCGGTGAAAACTGCCACCTGTTCCGGGAATAACCTTACCACTTTTCA
>CAZINZ010000024.1:0-34621 GCA_964540715.1 uncultured Syntrophaceae bacterium
TCAGGAAGAAACCCAACGAACCCGGAAATCAGATCGTTGCTTGATGTTCCTTTCCACAAACGGATTATCCGATTGAAAAATCAACAGATATTTAATATAAGACAGCTATGAAAGTGAAGGCTATATACCAACCGGATCAATCAACAAGCTGCGAACGACCTTTGTTTCTGGTTCCAGTCTCAGCAGGGTTTCCTTCCCCCACGGAAGATTACATAGAGGGCAAGCTGGATCTGAACAAATACCTTATCAAACATCCTGCCGCGACGTTCTTTGTGAAGGTAACCGGAAACTCCATGATCGATGCCGGGATACACGATGGTGATATACTGATCGTGGATCGTTCGATCAAACCTGCCAGCAGGAAAGTTGTAATAGCGATAGTTAATGGTGAATTAACGGTAAAAAGGATTCGAGTAACAAAGGGTAAGATTCTTTTGATGCCCGAAAACAGAGATTACAAACCCCTTCAGGTCGAGGAGGAGATGGGCTTTGAAGTATGGGGTGTTGTAACAAATGTAATCCATCCCCTTTAATCCTATAGGAATGATTATGTCCCCCACCTTTGCACTGGTAGATTGCAATAATTTCTATGTTTCCTGTGAACGGGTCTTTAACCCCGGGCTTATCGGAAAACCCGTCGTGGTGCTTTCCAATAATGATGGCTGCGTTATTGCCAGATCAAATGAAGCCAAGGCTCTCGGTATCGATATGGGTATACCTGTATTCAAGATACAGGATATGATCAAGGCACAAGGGATACACGTCTATTCATCCAATTATGCCCTCTATGGTGATATGTCACAGAGGGTGATGGATATCCTCTCGGAATTTACTCCCGATATTGAGGTTTATTCTATCGATGAGGCCTTTCTGGACCTGTCTGGTTTCAAGAGATACAATCTGACCGATTATGGGCACTCTATCAGGTCTCAAATAAGGAAATGGACAGGTATCCCTGTCTCGGTCGGTATCGCCCAAACCAAGACACTTGCCAAGATTGCCAACCGCATAGCCAAAAAGTCTGAAAAGGCAGGTGGTGTATTGGATTTGACGGGATCCTCTTATCTTGAGAATGCTCTCGTAATAACGGATGTGGAGGATGTCTGGGGTGTGGGAAAAAGTTACTCCAGATTTCTAAAGAGTATCGGCATCAATAATGCGCTGCAACTTCGCAACGTTCCTGACAGCCTTATAAAGAAGAAAATGGGGATAACGGGCCTTAGACTCCTTCAGGAGCTCAGGGGAGTTTCATGTTACCCTCTTGAGCAATGCCCGCCTCCAAAAAAAGAGATTACTGTATCCAGAGCATTCAAACGTTCACTTATAAACAGAGCTGATGTAAACGAAGCGGTAGCCGCTTACACATCCATGGGGGCAGAGAAGCTTCGAGCTGCACATCTTGAAGCGAATATACTTGTGGTATTCCTGATGACAAATCCTTACAACAGGGAATCAAGATATTTTAACATGAAAACCATACAGCTTCCTTTCTCAAGCAGTGATACCTCAGAACTCATAAGATACGCACACAGCGGCCTCGACGAGATCTACAGAGAGGGTTGCCTGTATAAAAAGGCCGGGATTATCTTTAGAGACCTGTCTTCCGACAGCCACACTCAAACGACTTTCTTTGATTATAAAAATGAGGAACACTCCAGGGGAATCATGCAGGCCTTTGACGGGATAAACAAGAGATTCGGTTCGGACTCGGTCAGATATGCCGCTACAGGTTCCACCACAAACCAGAAATGGAAGACCGTGTTCCAAAAACGTTCCCCTTCCTATACAACAGACTGGGACCAGTTACCCAAGGTATCATAACAGCCATGTGTGGACGGTTTACGCTATACAGCTCAATTAATAATCTCAAAAAGGTCTTCGACATCGACACTGTAACCTGTGAGATGGAGGCCAGCTACAATATAGCACCTGGCGATGAAGTGTGTGCGATTATCCGGGGAAAAGACAATCGCCTCGGAAAACTGCACTGGGGGCTTGTACCTACCTGGGCAAAGAACCTGTCCGGAGCGTCCGGGCTGATTAATGCCCGTGCCGAGACACTACAGGAAAAGCCAAGCTTTAAAAGAGCCTTCAAAGAAAGACGCTGCCTGATACCAGCCGACGGGTTTTATGAATGGAAAGACAGGCAGCCATGGTATTGCAGCCCGACAGCCGGCACTCTATTCGGTTTTGCAGGGTTATGGGAGACATGGAAGGGAAGTGATCAATCCATCTATCACTCCTGCACGATTATCACTACTGAAGCGAGTGAGTCGATAAAGGAAATCCATGATCGAATGCCTGTGATCCTCAAGCCGGAGGCAATAAAAGAATGGCTTGATCCCGCAACTACAAAATACGAGAAATTAAGTACGATCCTGAAGGACGGTCGGGTTACCAGGATCAAAACTTATCCGGTTGCGAAACTGGTCGATTCGCCAAAGAATAACGACCCGCGTTGTATAAAATTTGAATCTCCTTGAGAAAAAAATGTTTATTTTTTATTTGCTTGATAACTCCGCCGCAAGGGGCGGGGGATGCCCTCGCTTTTCAATTTAAATCCTGCCGCCCCAATTATGTTATTTCCTCTCGTGCAATAAGATAACCCGTTCACTCTACAATCAGCTTTCCAAATCTTTATACTGAATATCATTGACAAATTGAGTCAAAAGTGTTTCTAATCTCTCCGAGAATTCATTCTTGTCCGACCTCCTCATGGAATAGAGGCAATATTTATGGAAGATATCCTGAAAATTCTGGATAAAATTGAAAATCCTCTGATTTTTCTGTCGAGGAATTCATATAAAAATCTTGCGGTTGTCAGGGATCTCGAACGTACCATGTCAGGGTTTCTTGATGAGTTAAAGGCTGCCTTTTTATCTCATTACCGCGAGGCTTCCTCAGCAGATATTCCTGAAGACGCTATACAGGAGTTTCACAAAACATTCCAAGGGTTTGATTCACTTTCCATATCCGACAAAAAGAAACGCGTTGATAACGCGTTTGTATATATAAAGGAACTGAAGAGTCTATGCTCCGATCAGGCGCCGGTGATTTCAGATGATTCAGGCATTCAACCCGAAAAAAACCTGAATGAATGCTTCAGAAAACTTTCGACAGATGTGCAGTATATCAAGGGTGTCGGCCCCAAGATGGGGGCACTGCTGGGCAGGAAAGGGTTGCGGAACGTCGAGGATATGCTTTACTTTCTGCCGAGAAGATACGAAGACAGGAGGCACATAAAGAGTATCTCTTCGGTGGATATTGGTGTTCGCGAGACAGTGATGGGCACGATAATGGGTGTAGGGATACAACGGTACAGAAGCAGACGTGTGCTCGAAGTAACTATCGATGATGGAACCGGCCTGCTTACCGCAAAGTGGTTTCAGGGAAATTTTTCGTATCTTGGAAAGAAATTCAAACAAGGGGAAAAGCTTATCCTGACTGGGGAAGTCAAGATATATCTCCTTGGAAAAGACATGCTGCATCCGGATTACGAGATACTGGATGAAAATGATGATGAACTCCTTCATTTCAAGAGGATAGTGCCCGTTTATTCCGAGACGGAAGGACTCCATCAGAAGTATATTAGAAAGATAATGATGAGGGTTGTCGAAGATTATTCCCCCTGTATCTCCAGCCCCATCCCTGACGAAATATGCAGGAGAAACGATCTTGTTGATATAGATTATGCCATAAGAAATGTGCATTTTCCCGACCACGATCAGGATATCGAAGCTCTCAATGATCTCAGATCACCTGCGCGCAGGAGACTTGTTTTCGATGAACTTTTCTTCTTTGAGCTTGGAATGGCCCTCAAGAGAAAAGGACATTTGTTTGAACAGGGGATTTCTTTCACGACGGGCGGCGCCCTGGTGAAAAAATTCTATGATATTCTTCCATTTAAGCTTACAGGGGCTCAGAAGAGGGTCGTAGGCGAGATAGAATCGGATATGTCAAAGACCTTCCCCATGAACAGACTGCTCCAGGGAGATGTCGGAAGCGGCAAGACTGCCGTTTCAATGGCGGCAATGGTTACCGCGTGTGAATCGGGCTACCAGGCGGCAATCATGGCGCCCACTGAGATACTGGCGGGGCAGCATTTCAACAACATCAGGGAATGGGCGGACAGGCTTGGAATAAAAGCGGCAATCCTTACCGGAAGCATGAAGGCCGCTGACCGCAAGAACGTTATCAAAGGTATCAAATCAGGCGATACAGGTATCGTTGTGGGAACACACGCGATAATACAGGAAGGGGTCGATTTCAAGAACCTCGGGTTTGTCGTTGTGGATGAGCAGCATCGCTTCGGCGTTATACAGAGGGCCACTCTCCGGGGGAAGGGGACAAATCCGGATGTTCTTGTCATGACTGCTACTCCGATTCCACGGACTCTCGCCATGACTGTGTATGGTGATCTGGATATATCTGTGATCGACGAAATGCCACCCGGGAAAAAACCCATAAAGACAAAGGTTTTCTATGAAAAAGGTCGCGACAAGGTATACGATATAATTCGCAGGGAGGCGGGGAAGGGGAATCAAACCTTTATTGTCTATCCCCTGGTGGAGGAATCGGAGGCCCTCGACCTGAAAGATGCGACGAGCATGGCTGCTCATCTGCAAAAAGATATCTTTCCCGATCTGCGTGTGGGGCTGATCCACGGCAGAATGAAGGGATCCGAAAAGGAAGCGGTGATGGCCAATTTCCATAATGGCGGTCTGGACATACTTGTCTCCACCACTGTGATAGAGGTTGGGATAGATATTCCCACGGCTTCTCTGATGGTTGTGGAACACGCGGAGAGATTCGGTCTTTCACAGTTGCATCAGCTCAGGGGAAGGGTAGGGAGAAGCGGCCTGGAATCTTACTGCGCGCTGGTCGCGCAGCACAAAGGCAGTATGGACGCGAGAAAGAGGCTCCGTGTAATGGAGCAGACAAACGACGGTTTCAGAATCGCTGAAGAGGATCTCCTGATCCGTGGCCCGGGTGAATTCATGGGGACGAAGCAGTCCGGACTCCCCGATTTCAGGGTCGCGAGTATACTGAGAGATGCCAGTACGTTGAACGAGGCGAGGAGAGAGGCGTTTTTGCTGGTTGAGAAAGATCCCGACCTTGAAAAATCCGAACACAGGACACTGAGAGAGGTACTTATGAACAGGTGGGAAACCCGGCTGGAAATTGCGAAAACGGGGTAGGTAAGCTTAGAATCTCCACAAGAGTTCTTGATATGTCTTGCTTTTTTAAATTTCCTTGTTTATAAATGGGCAGCTATTCTTGATACTGCTTTCAATAGTTTAAGCAGGGGTTAATTATGCCAATAAACAACCTGAAAAAAGCAAACAATCTTTCCACCAACATCCTCAATTACTTCGCTGCATTTACCGAGACGAGGTTCAATTTCAGAACCCTTATAAATTATCGATGGACAAACAGTGAGCTGACCCTCGATCTGGCAATATTCCAGGATTTTCAGGATACACTTTTACAAAGAATAAAGGCCGGAGACAAGACACCGATCCGCGTAAAAAGCAATGAGCATATTCTTACGCTTTCCGGTGATGAAATTCTTCCGGAGATTAATAAGACCCTTTCGAATAAGTTTGGTGCGGAATATCTTGAGGGATTTATTGAGCAAGAGCGCCGGGAAATAACTGAGCGGGACAAGACCCCTGTTGATACAGAAACAGGGATTCCACCAGATGACAAACCAACCCTTTCTGAAGAAGACATCGATAGGCAGAATAAACAGGCATTTGTTGAAGGCTGCCGTAAATACAACCTCGCCCTTAGAAAACAGATCGAACTCGTTCTCGTAGAATTGCAGGAAAAGAAGATAAACCATCTTAAAGAGGAGCTTGGTATCGAGCATGTCCCACCTTCAACCTTCAACTCGGCCAATTACCTGAAAAAGCATTTTGACGCGCTTCAGTCTATCGCGCGCGATAACCGAACCATAGAAGATTATCTTGACGGCCTCAAAACCCATTTCAAGAAAACTATTGAAGACATAGTCTTATATGATCTGTTTACCAGCATTCAAAAATATGCAAGGTATAACACCGTCGGAACAATCTATTTATTCTTTCACGAACTGCATAAACGGGACGATAAAAATACCGGCGAAGGGTACCCCCTATATTTCGTGGAGATCGGCCTGGCCCCCGGCAATAAGGAGGTTGTGGTTTCCTTTGACCGGGATCTTTTACTGATCAATACACCGGCAGTTAATTATTTCAAATTCCCGGCAGTTCTTACCACCCCGAGATCTTCAACCCTCAATAACGCTGCTTCCAATCTTGGCGGTATAGAGGTTTTTTTGCAGGCTCAGTACGGCTGGAATGAACCCTTTGTGCTGGAGCCTTCTTTCAGGCCGATTAAGGCTCCAAAAGAGGTTTATCCAGATATTAAATGCCGCATCGGATTTCAGGTTGTCCGTAACGAAAACAAAAAGCTCCTCGATTATTCGGAAATCATGACACACCTTGAATCGGGAGGAAAAAGTAAGTTCGTCGATTTTATTTCAGATTATATCGGTGGAAACGTAGAAAACACCCAGGACAAGGTAGATAATGAATTCAAGGAGAGATATCCACTTAAAAGCGCGGGCAGGTACATTTCCGACAACCCGTTAAATCTGAATGCTTCCCAGAGGAGAATTCTCCTTGCCCTTAATAATCCCCAAAATAAAATCGTTGTCGTTGACGGCCCGCCCGGAACAGGAAAGTCTCATACAATTGCCGCGATTGCCTATTGGGCCAATCAGGAAAGAAAATCCATTGTAATAACATCTCATAAAAAACAGGCAGTCGATGTAATCGACCGGATGCTCACGGACAAATTCCGAAACCTTCACCCAAAAGCCAAACCATCCATCATCAGGTTATCCAAAAACGGCAAATCGATAAACGGCTTTGAGAATTCTCTTCAAAATGCGGTGATAAACGCTGCAGCCGGCCGCGCCAATGACTATAACGAACAAGCCGCCGAACAGGATGAAAAGGTATTGAGAAAGGACGTCGCCGGTAAGCTGGAAAGACAGTTATCTTCCTCCGATGAATACCAAGAAAATATTCATAATCTATTTGAATTTGAGCAAACACAGAACAATCTTGTCAGCTCCGGAGAGTCTTCTGAGGAAGAATTGACACTTCCCAGGATCGGCGGTTCGATAATAATCGATTTTAAAAAAATACAGGATTTTGCGGAAGATGCAAGTATAGATAATTTCAGGGATATCAGCTTACCCGCATTTCATTTTCTATCAAACCGACGCAAGGATATCCCCATATTTCTTAATGCCTGCGAAGAAATCAATCTTCAATCCGGCGAGAATTCCGATTTTGAAACAGCCCTGACCGAAATTCCGAAATCTTTTATAGACCTGATCGAAACATCCGCGGGATCGTTCAAAAAGGATGTGCCAATTTCCGCACTCCAGTCCGGCGATATGCCGGGTGCGTTTTTCAAAAAGCTATTACGAAAATCTCCCGACAAAAAGGAGCTCGAACGATTAATCAAATCTCTAAAAAGCCTGAAACACGTCCGGGTTTTTGAAGAAATCGCCCGTTTAAAAGATGTGCCTGTAAACGAACTCACACTGGATATAGCCTGCGACGGGATTTTGGCACTTCAGAAGGCTGTTTCCTTGAAGAAACACCGGAATATCATCGACGAATACCGGGGGATCAGTGGAAACAAAGAGCTAAGTGTTTCCGCGGTTTACGAAACCCTTGACGGAGTGAAAGATACACTCCAAAAAGTTGACGCGGACCTTTTCAATTCCATCACTGGACTGTTTGAAAACTATGGGGCAATTCTTGTCAGACTGCAAATCTCGGAGAATAAGTTGAACTCTCTTTCCCGCCTCAACAACCTTGCGGGGATTGAAACCGATATCTGGAGATGGATTCAACTTCACTATAAACTCTCCAAAACAACAGGGCTTGAATCACTGAAAAGTGAAGACCTTGACGCTTTTTATACGATCAGGCAGAAACGGGTTGAATATCAGAACGATCTCCGATTGAAGAATCTCAATAATTTCCTTGGTGATATCGCCAAAATTAAGGTTTCCTTAAATGGAGGAAAAAGGCTGACGAGTACACAGGCCAGTGTGCTCCTGGAAAACATATCGGGAATTATTGCCGAACCGGACATGATATCGAAGCACTTTCCGATGGATGAAGACTTGATCGATATTCTTGTCATAGACGAAGCATCTCAGGTCTCTATTGCAGAGTCGATTTCTCTTATACTGCGGGCAAAACAGGTTGTTGTCTTTGGCGATGAATACCAGTATGGCGCTGTCGGAGCGGTTAACGTGAACGCAAGATATTCCTCCGCTTACTTCAGGGATATCATCAACGCCTATCAGGATGATTACAACGTATCCGCAACAGCTCAAGAGGCAAATGAGCTGATTCAGGAAGTATCCAGAGAAATAAACGAAGACGAACAGGAAGCTGAATCTGTATTACGTCCTCTGCAGGATAACGCCGGTGCCATACTGTGGCTCAAAACCTTCAACATCCGCACATCAACTCTGAGTTTTGCCAGGGCCATCGCGAATTATACAACGTCACTTCGAGAACATTACCGGAGCTTCCCTGAAATCATCGATTATTCAAATGAGGTTTTCTACAAGCCCGCCATGCTGGATCTCAATGTCAACCGCATTCGCACCAAACCGATAGGTGAGGTACTGCAATTTATCCCGGTGGAAACAAAAGGCAATTCGGGCACCAATGTAAACCTCGATGAAATCGATGTCATTATCGATGATTTAACGTCGCGGATTGAAAACGGCTTTAAGGGGAGTGTCGGTATTATCACATCTTTCAAGGATCAGCAGTCAAGAATGGAGCAGGCATTGAACGAAAAGCTCAATATGCCCGAGCTGAAAAAGAACCACGATATGGCCGTATGGTTTGTGGGCGACGTCCAGGGCGAAGAACGCGATATTGTGTACTACTCCCTCGTGGAAGACAGCAAGTACGGCAACGCTGATTTAGGAGGCATCTACCCGGTTACCGGGGGAACGGCGGATAACCCCAGAAAGTTGAAGATGCAGCGGCTCAATGTGGGGTTCAGCCGTGCCAAGGACACAATGATCTTTGTTCACAGCATGCCGATCAATAAATACAGTAAAACCCGACTCGGTGATGCCCTGAAACATTATGAAAATCTTCTTGAGGAAAACAAAAATAATGATTTCTTTATAAAAGACACGGCAATCTTTGACTCTCCGGCAGAAAAAGATTTGTACAACCTTCTGATCAGCACAAATTTCGTAAAAACACACAGGGAATTTGTCAAGATCGTTCCCCAATTTAAGATCGGAGAATACATCCGAGCCGAATATGCTAGGCAGATACCGAAATACAGGGTGGACTTTCTCATGACCTTTTCAAAAGGCGGTAAAGAGCAAACCCTAATCCTGGAATATGACGGCGTCGAATACCACACCAAAAACCCGGATATCGTAACCAAACATACCTTTTCCCAAGAGTACCTCGATTATGACATCAGCCGCCAGATAGAGCTTGAAAGCTACGGCTACCGATTTTTGCGGCTGAATAAGTTTAACCTGCGACCTGAGCAGAAAGGTGAAACAAAGACGAATGTTCTGGATCGATTTTTAAGTAATGCGTTTGCGGTTGAGTGAGGTTGGGATTACGATCATGAAAATCGAGCAATATTATCTTGTAGCAGACACGACATTGCAGTCGGAGATGTCTCAATGAAAAAACTTCGAGTATTTGTCAGTTCCGTCCAGAAAGAACTGGAGAATGAGCGCATAGCGGTGTTGTCTCTGATCAACACAGACCCTTTTCTCAATCAACATTGCGAACCCATTCTATATGAGCTTGAGCCTGCCTCACCGGAAGAATCGGCAAAAGGATGCCTTAAGAGTCTTGAAGCATGCGATATTTATCTGGTAATCATTTGGAAAGAGTACGGCCATGTTGTTGAAAGATTTTCCATAACTCACCATGAATACAGATGCGCGAAGGAAGTTAAAATGCCGATTCTCGTCTACATGAAGGGTCCGGCGGAGTTGAAACGTGAGCCCTACACATTGGGATTTGTTCAGGAAGTGCAAAAAGATGGTTTTAAATATAAGCGGTTCGGTAATTTTTTGGAACTCCAAAATGAAGTTCGAACATCTTTAGTTCGACTCTTCAAAGAAAAATTTGGCATTAAACCCTCAGCCGATGAAAATAAGATTGCAGAGCAGACCATTAAAGCTACTTCGGATTTCGAAAACAAGACATTGAAGAGACTTACATGGGGAGATCTGGATTCTAAATTAGCACGGAGACTCGTAGCCGGTGCTGAGCGAATAGGACCTTCAGTAATCACTGAAAAGGAATTAATTCACAAACTGCTGATACGCGGCCTTCTTTGGACCGATTTGGATGGCACATACTATGCCACGGCAGCCGGAATAGCTTTACTAGCTACAGACCCTTCTGCTGTTTTTCCACAATGTCGTTTTCTTGCCGATGCTTACAGGAGCACAGAGATGGACGGAAACCCAATGGACCACGAGGATATTACGGAGCCTCTACCTAAAGCCATTGAAAAGGTTATTACTTTTATCGAAAGAAATACGAGACACCCCATTCGCGTCGCTGGTTTGAATAGAGTGAGATTAGATGAATACCCAACAGAGGCGATTCGCGAAGCCCTGGTTAATGCCGGCGCACATAGAGACTATGAAGATCGCGGCAGAAAAATTCTGGTTGAGAAGTTTTCAGATCGCATTGTCATTTCCAGCCCCGGATTGCCTCCACCGCCTTTAACGCTGCCTAAGCTTCGATCCGGCAAATATAAACCATGTTCCAGAAATCCTCTGCTTGCCCAATGTCTCTCCTTTTTCCATCGGATTGAAGAGCGCGGGAGCGGTTTTCGCCGTATGCGGGAAGCAATGATTGATCATGGACTCGATGAACCGGAAATTGACTCATACACTGGTTACTTTCAGGTAATTTTTGTGGGCCCTGGAGATGATATTGATAAAATACATGTTTCCGCGAAAGATGTCGGTCAGGTCATTCCCCCATCTACCGAAGCAAAATTAAATGATCGTCAGAAAAAGATCATCACCCATGTTCTCAAGGAAGACTTTGTTACAAGCGGGTGGTGTGTTAAGAAACTAAAAGTTGTGCAGAATACTGCTTACCGTGATCTTACCGGGTTGATTAAATTAGACATTCTTGAACAGACAGGAAAAGGACGAAGTACCAGATATGTTTTCAAGAAAAAATAGTTTGCTGAAAGATCTATCGAAAATCTATCGACGTTTTTGATTAATCTATCGATGTTCTTTGGGGAATCGGGGCGGGAATCGGAGGATAGCACACATATTATCGCCTTTTTTCTTTGGGAAACAGAGGTATACTGTACATAATACCTGATAGAAATCCGGGGCAGACCACTACAGTAAAACTTCAGAGGTTGCAGAATGAATGATCCAAGAGGTTCACTTTGGCACAAGTGGGACTTACACGTCCACACACCAGATTCACTTGTCCACCACTACTCTGATCCGGATCCTTGGGATAGATTCCTGAGCGAAATTGAAGCACTTCCTCCCGAATTCAAGGTAATCGGGATTAACGACTATATCTTCCTCACTGGCTACAAGCGTATTCTAGAAGAACGAAAAACTGGGCGACTCTCTAATATTGATCTGTTTCTGCCGGTCATTGAATTGAGGCTAGATAAGTTCGGCGGAAGCGCCGGTCATCTCAGCCGTGTGAACTGCCACGTTATCTTCTCGAACGAACTCAAGCCTGAATTGATAGAGCAACAGTTTCTTAACGCGCTTTCGAGTAAATACGTTCTTTCACCACAGTACGAACATCTCAGAACAGGCGGCAAGTGGGCTGCATTACCCACACGTGAAAGTCTTGAAGACTTGGGACAAATGATAATTGAAAGCGTGCCCGCCGATAAACGGGTGAAATTCAACGCACCTTTAATCGAAGGTTTCAATAATCTTTGTATTAGTTTTGACGCTGTGCGTGAAGTCTTAACGTCACATTATTTCGAAGACAAGGCAGTAACCGCGGTTGGCAAGACAGAATGGGCTGACATCAAATGGAACGACCATAGCATAGCTGAGAAAAAGACTATCATCAATGCTGCCGATCTTGTTTTCATTGCAGCTGAAAATATTGAGGCCTGGCATAAAGCAAAGAAACATCTGACCACCTCAGGGGTTAATAACCGCCTTCTTGATTGTAGTGACGCACACTCCTTTTCAGATGCCAGAGACAAAGACAGGCTTGGTAATTGCTTTACATGGGTCAAGGCTGACCCAACATTTCAGGGCCTCTTGCAGGTACTAAATGAGCTGAACAGCAGAGTTGTTGTGGAAGACATTCCGCATGCGATGCTTCATGTGCAGAACAACCCCACCAAATATATCAAAAATATACGCATCGAGAGGAAATCAGGCAGTACTCTTCGAGATACGAACAACGAAATCTGGTTCGAGAACAACATACCACTCAACACAAACATGGTCGCGATAATTGGGAATAAAGGCAAAGGAAAAAGTGCGCTTACAGACATACTTGGTCTGCTATGTAATACAAGACAGCATGGTGATTTTACCTTCCTGGCACCTAAAAACTTCAAACAATCAAAAGACAACAAGGCAAGACATTTCCAAGCAACTCTAACATTGGAAAGTGGCACAACGATCACTAAGGGCCTGGATGATTCTGTTGATTTAGCTCAACCGGAGCTGGCTAAGTATATCCCCCAAAACTTCCTTGAGAAGATCTGCACTCAACTTGGCAAAATTGAAGAATCTGACTTTGATCAAGAACTTAAGAAAGTGATCTTCTCTCATGTAGATTTTTTTGACAGACTCAATAAAGGTTCCCTTGATGAGCTGATCGCCCATAGAACCACTGAAGCAACTACAAGGATTCAACACCTCACTGTGGAGCTTCATCAGATAAATGAACGTATCATCACACTGACAGAAAAATGCTCAGATGAGCATCGTCTCCAACTGAACAATCTTTTATCACAGAAGCAGCTCGAACTTGATGCACATGAAAGATCAAAGCCGACAGAAATCCAGAAACCCGATAATGATCCAGTAAAGCAAAAAGAAATTGCAGAAGTAGCGGAGGTAATTGAGTTAGAGAAAAAGCACCTCACTGAGTACGAAAACAGAACTCTCCAGATGAATCAGGAGAAATCGCGATTAGCAGTTCTCATATCCACCACTAACAAACTACTTGAAAGATTGGATAATCTTGATCGTCAAGTGCAAGCGTTTATCGATAGCAGTGAGGACGAATTAAAAACCATAGACGTTCCACAAGAATCAATTCTAAAATACACCATCGACAAACAGCCACTCCGTGACAAACAGAATGTTTTTACGGATGCCAAGACAAAAGCAGATCGGGAACTTGATCCGCAAATTGAGGGAAGCCTTGCGCAAAGGAAAAAGTTAACAGAATCAAAAATCAGCAAACTACGCACAAAGCTTGATGAGCCAAACAAAAAGTATCAGACCTATACATCTGCATTAAAGGTGTGGGAAAAAAAGAAAAGTGAAATAGAAGGAACAGAAGATACGACTGGTACACATAACTTCTACAAGAAGCAGATCGAGGAATTGAGATATGCTCCCGATCAAAGGAATGAAGCGACTGAGCAACGACTGACTAAGGCGAAGGAGATACATTCGATCATCCGGCATCTAGCAGCGACATACCGTGAACTATATGCCCCGGTACAAGAGTTTATAGAGAAAAGACCACTAGCAAGGGACAAGTTTCAACTCAATTTTGAGGTTGGAATTGTTGACACAGGATTTGAAGAAGCTTTTTTTGAGTACGTTAGCCGTGGCTTGGCAGGCTCATTCTGCGGAGTCGAGGAAGGTCACAAAATGCTGAAGGAGATTTTCCAACGCCAAGACTTTGATACAGAAAGCGGAATGGAAATCTTTTTACAAGAAATCGATGATGCTCTTTGTAAAGATAAAAGGCTTGGAGGGAAGTCAGTTAAAGTGGTTGAGCAAATGCGAAAAGGCAAAAGTGTGCTAGAACTTTACGACATGATCTTTTCCCTGGGTTATCTGAAGCCGCGCTATTCCTTGAAAATGGGAGACAAGGAACTCGGCGAGCTGTCACCTGGAGAACGCGGAACACTTTTGCTTGTCTTTTATCTTCTGGTCGACAAGGACGATATTCCTTTGATCATTGATCAACCAGAAGAGAATCTTGACAACCAAACAGTGTATGAATTGCTTGTACCCTGTATGAAAGAAGCAAAAGAACGAAGACAGATTGTAATAGTAACCCACAATCCAAACCTTGCTGTCGTATGTGATGCGGAGCAAGTCATATGTGCCGACTTGGACAAGAAAGGTGACTATAGGATGATCTACATTTCCGGAGCTATTGAAAATCCGGCAATAAACAAGGCTGTTGTAGACATTCTTGAGGGAACTATGCCAGCTTTTGATAACCGTGACTCAAAGTATTATTAAGGTTTTCATTAGATGAATGCATATGATCGCTCAGAAGCCAGGAGTGTTTTATGGTGAAAACAAATCTTACAGAAGAAGAAAAGAAAACAATAATTGAGGCGTTGAACAACAATGCTGAACCGCCTGCGGAGTTGATGGTGAAGCTATTTCCACGGCTGGCGGAGAAATTCGATGTGGCAAAGCTGGACAGGGCCAAGGTTGTCACGCTTGAATACGCGGGGAAGAGAAGCGAGGCCGCCATTTTGAACCAGGCTTCGCCGACTGATGTGGGATCGCCGCTCCAACTTGAACGATATTTCAAGGGCGGCAGTCTTACGGGTCAAACACAGCTTGACCTGTTTGAACAGTCAAAGAATAGTTCGGATAATAACTGGCAGAACCTGATTGTCCAAGGGGATAACCTGCAATTTCTGAAGACCTGTTACCGGAATGCAGATCCGCTGATCAAGGACAGGGTCAAGGGAAAAGTAAAACTGTTTTGTATTGATCCGCCGTTTGCGACAAAGAGCGATTTCAGGGGATCAGAAAATGAAAAAAGCTACTCAGACAAAGTTGATTCCGCCGAGTTTATTGAAGGCTTGAAAGAGCGGTTGATTTATATGCGAGAGATTCTATCAGATGATGGTAGTATTTATGTTCATTTAGACCAAAAAATGAGTCATTATGTAAAGGTAATGATGGATGAGGTTTTTGGAAAACCTAATTTCCAAAATGAAATAAGTTGGGCATATAAGACTCAAGGCGCTACAAAAAGAAGATATTCAAGAAAGCATGATACCATACTTTTTTATTCCAAAACTAATAACTGGACATTTAACTATGAAACAGAAAGATCATATATGCAGCATAAGTATGGTTTTTCTAAAGACGATTTCAAAATTGACGAGGAAGGACGACAATACCGTGATGCAATTGTAAGGGATGTGTGGGAAATATCTGCGATTCAATCAGCGACACATGAAAGTATTGGATACGTAACACAAAAGCCAGAGGAACTTCTTCAAAGGATAATTAAGTGTTCATCCAATCCTGGCGACCTTGTCATGGACATTTTTGGGGGTTCCGGAACCGCTGCGGCTGTTGCGGAAAAACTCGACCGCCGGTGGATCGTCTGCGATTTTGGCAAACACGCCATCTATACCATGCAAAAGAGAATGCTGAAAATCGGAGAGTCAAAGGCCCTCGGCAAGGATGTAAAGAAAAACCGGAAATACGGCAAACCTCCAAAGCCATTTTGTGTCGTTTCCACAGGTGCTTATGACTTTACCCGCATTATGAAGCTCCGGGAAAACAGGGATGCCTATGTCGATTTTGTCCTGGGACTCTTTCAGATCGGCCGAGACGAGAAGGATCTGTCGGGTAAATACAGTCTTACCAACATCTTCGGTGAAAAGGACGGCGACCCAGTTGAGGTTTACCCCGTCTGGAATGATGAATATCTGAAAAATATCAGGATAAACGACGACTATCTCAAGGGAATCATCCTGCAGTCCGGCGGCAAATTGAAGGGTAATTACTATATCATCACGCCGGAGACCTGCACGCTGACCGGGGATACCACCATGAAAAACAGCGCAGGCGATGATGTTCATTTTAAATTGCTAAAGTTCCCCTACAAGATATTGGAAGATGTCTCCCGCAGTTTTCAGATACAGGAACAGCCAAGCTCTCAGGATAATGTCAACAACCTTATCAATTCGACGGGGTTCTATTTTAATGACAGTGTGGAGATAGAGGTTGAGAGAACAAAAGAGGGGTTGAAGATAACGCGGTTTGAAACAAAGATACTGGATAATCAGGAAGATCGTTTGAAGGGGCTTGACGGACTTGCCATGCTTCTTGTGGATGTCGATTACGACGGAGCGCTTTTCGATATGGACAGGACGGTATTTGCCGGGGATATCGGGGTGGATGGAACGATACAGGTGGCCGGTTTGACGGAAAGTGTGGCGGTTATTGCCATTGACAGGCATGGCAATGAGAGTAAACCTTTTGTCATCAAGGAATAATTCGCATGGCTAAGAAGACGAAGAGACAAAAAGCTATCAGGCGATTGAACCTTTCAGATCACACACTGGATATAAATATCCGGAAGTGTAATTACAACAGGTTCAATTTTTCAGAGGTCGAGGAGTATGTCCGTGAACTGGTTGGGTCGCGTGACTATCAGTACGATGCAGTTAAAGAGGCCATGATCTATCTCTGGGGTGGCGGATACAAGAGCATTACCGACCTTGGAAAAGAAAACTATCGAGAGAAATCGCAGATTCGGCGGCGTTTCGGAACCGAGGAAAATTTTCTCCGCCAGATTCCACTTCCTGATCGACTGTCCGGGGTCGTGCACATGGCCACAGGCACCGGAAAATCATACGTGATATTTGCCATTGCCTGGCTTTCTCTTGTCATGGGACTCGCAAAACGGGTTCTGGTGCTGGGTCCGTCCTCAACCATTATCGAACAGGGCCTGCGGGAAAAATTCAAGGACTTGATGAGCAGGAAAGATCTTAATGACAAACTCCCGGCAAAATACAGGGGAAAGGCGATCAATCTCCTGACCGACAATGATCCGATAGAAGACAACTCCATTGTGATTGAAAACATCAACGCGGTGTACACATTCGGCGGGATCACAGACACATTGTTCAAAAACACGGATGAAGTTCTCGTCCTTGGAGATGAGATTCACCATGCCTATTCGCATTTGAAATACGCGGAAAATCGCCTTGTCCTCGACAGGGAAGAAGGACCGGAGGGAAAGAAAAGTGAAGCAAGGGACGAACGCCTGTGGATGAAGTTTTTACGTGAAAACAGCAAAATCACCCGGCACATCGGCTTTACCGGCACCCCCTATAATCAGGACGAATATTTTGCCGATATCCTTTACAATTATTCCATAAAAGACGCGACAGAACAGAAATATATCAAAAAGATCAATGCGATTATTCACACAGAAACAGATGAAGGGGATTCAAAACTTACGATTGATCAACGCTTTGAAATGGTTCTGAAAAATCATCTGGAAAACAGCGAAAAGTACGCATACAAAAATCGGGGGGGGGAAAGGAGAGTAAAACCCATAACGGTCTTTATCTGCCCTAATCAGAAAAACGCCCAGAAAAGGAGCGAGGAATTTGTCGCATTTCTTGCACGGTATGAGAAGAAACACAATGGCGCTGAAGGTACAGACTCGGAGCTGGTTGACAGGTTGCGGGAAAAGGTAATCTGCGTTATAAGCCGCATCTCCAAGTCGGAATATAAGGATGAGCTCGACAATATTGAAGAAACAAGCACGAAAAAGACAGGCGGAAGCGTGGAGTTTATCTTTGCGGTGAACAAGCTTTCGGAAGGCTGGGATGTGGACAATGTCTTTCAGATTGTTCCAATGGAAGAGAAGGTCTTTAATTCCAAGCTTCTTATATCACAGGTATTAGGCAGGGGGATGCGCATACCGCGTGAAGTTCCCAATGAGCACATTTTACAGAACTATCCTGTCCTGACTGTTACCAATCACGACAAATTCGCCGATCACATCAAGGAACTGGTTGACTCGGTGACCGAAAGCGACATGTATCTTACATCTTCTACGCTGACTGACCGGGAACGGGGAAGAGGCGCACACAATTTTACCATCTTTAACCTCAATTATATTCCGAGTGAGCGCTATGAAAAGGTTGGCCGCGTAGATCAGGGGCCTCCGGGGCAACTTATATTAACGCCATTTGAGGAAAACCTCGGGGTTAAAGTCGTAAGGACGAGGGATGAAAAGCGGTACGAACTGGCTAGGGATTTTTATACGATCGATCAGCTTGTGTACGATATCTATAAGCGGTTTGCTCTGAGGACTTTTGAGTCACTGCATTTTGATTTCGGCAGCGTGGTTGTGGATGACCGTTATCCAGAGGAAGACGAGATCAGGCAGGTTATCCGTGAGGCCATGAATAACGCGGGAATCAGGGGAAACAAGCTGTCCGAAGAAAACAGAAAACAGATTGACCATTACTTCAACCAGTTCCTGCCGCGAGGCACGAAGAAGCGGGTTTTTGAGAATATCGGGGGAGATATAAACCCCGTTGATACCACTCGAATGGAAAGATCTGGCATAAGGGTGAGCGAGCTTGAAAGAGACAGGACGGCGTTTCTGAGCGAAGATTACGAAAACGAGGTGGGAGAGGCAAATCAATTTATACTGGACTACATCAACGAGTTGCGGAAACGTTCTGACGACGGCCCGCAGCTTTCCCTCTTTAAACCTGAAGATTTTGTGGAGAGAAGAAACGAAATCATCCGGACGTTTGTAAAGGGAGACACAAAACCGCCCTATGTGGTGAATACATCAAAGTTGAAAAGCCCTCAAAATATTGTCTTGGTTTCCCATTCGCCGGAAAAGGAGTTTGTTTTTCAATTGATAGACAACTCCGATTATCTGGATTCCTGGATAAAATCACCGGACAAGAATTTCTACAGCATTACTTACGAATACTGGAAAGGCGGGAAAGACAGGGTCAGGCGGAGTTTTAATCCTGATTTTTTCATAAGGATCGATCTTGATAAGTACATTTCAATGCTTGAAGGTGAAGGAAGCACTGGCGGTCTTGAAAAACTGAAAAAACTCCAGGACGAGGGCATAGAAAGTCTGATCAAGGTGGTGGAGATCAAGTCGGATGAAGAGCAAGACGAAGCGACCCCCGCAAAAGGCGAATACGCAAAGGCGCACTTCGAAATGGTAAACGAAAAATTGCGCACAGTGAACCTGGCGGATATTGACAGCCGATATCGGGCTGATGCCCGGCAGTATTACACCTTTGATCTGTTGATGCCCCATCAATTTTCGCGCTGGATTGCGAATTTGGGAATAGGGAAGCTATGGTAATTGTGGAACAGGGCAGAAACTCAAAGCATCGGCAGTTTATTCGGGGTGGATTATCTACTTTGAACCTCTCCATTATATTAATCCCGGAACTTTAACCTTGAAACTTTTGTGTAACTGTTATAGCAATCTGCTATCAAATTTTGATGGCTTGTGGGTGCATTAATACCGGTTTTGGCGGGGGAAATTGTGAGAGATATATTTGCAGGTTTGATTGGTTTCGGAACTATCGGCACAGGCGTTATAAAGCTGCTGCGGGAAAACGAAGAATTAATCCGGAAACGCCTCGGTGCAAGGCTCGTTATCAAGAAGATAGCGGATGTTGATATTGAAACCCCGAGGCAAGTGCCGGTCGAAAGGGAGAAACTCACGACGGACGTGAATGAGATCCTGACTGACCCGGATATCTCCATAATTGTGGAGTTGGTGGGAGGATACACCCACGCGAAGACATTTGTGCTGGAAGCAATACGCAACGGGAAACATGTGGTTACCGCGAACAAGGCTCTCCTCGCCAATTATGGGAATGAAATATTCAGCGCCGCCAATGACAAAAAAGTCAATATAGGCTTTGAGGCAAGCGTAGGGGGGACAATTCCCATTATAAAGACATTGAAGGAAAGTCTTGCCGGCAATAATATTGAATCCATTTTTGGAATCATGAATGGAACATGCAATTACATATTGACGAGAATGACGAGAGATGGCAAGGACTTTGCCTTGGCACTGAAAGACGCACAGGATCTCGGGTTTGCCGAAGCAGATCCGACATATGATATCGAGGCCGTCGATACAGCGCATAAGCTCGCGATAACCCTGTCTCTGTCTTACGGCAAGCGCGTGGTACTGGATGATATCTACAGAAAGGGAATATCAGAAGTAAGTCAGCAGGATATAGAATTTGCCAGAGAACTGGGATATACGATTAAACTTCTCGCCATCGCGATCAGAAGGGGCGATATCATAGAGGCACGGATACATCCGACTATGATACCTTTTGACCACATACTGGCCAGCGTCAACGGAAATTTCAACGCCTTTCATCTGATCGGTGATGCCTCTGGCTCTGTGTTTCTATATGGTCAGGGAGCCGGTATGATGCCGACAGCAAGTGCGGTAGTGGGAGACATGGTAGATATCTCGAGGGATATTATGGCGGGAATATGGAGAAGGGTTCCGCTTCGTTCCTATAAAAAAGACCAGATCGAGGACATCAACCTGCTCGGAATGGATGATGTCGAGACAAATTATTATTTCAGATTTTCAGCTGTTGACCGTCCGGGGGTGCTCTCCACGATATCGGGAATCCTGGGATCTCACAACATAAGCATATCCTCCGTTATCCAGAAGGAAAGAAAACTTGACAGGGATGCGGTGCCGGTTGTCGTCACAACGTACAAGGCAAGGGAAAAAGATGTTCAAATGGCGCTGGAAGAGATAGACAAACTTGATGTTGTGTTCGGAAAAACAACATTAATCAGGATCGAGGATGACGAGCTGAGATGAAATATATTGTTTTGCTGGGCGATGGAATGGCGGATTATCCTCTTTCCGATTTGGAGTGGAAAACTCCCCTTGAATTCGCTGACACGCCCAATATGGATAGAATAGCGGCGGAAGGCACTGTGGGATTGATCGATACGATTCCATCCGGATTTGCCCCCGGAAGTGATGTTGCGAACCTGTCCGTGCTGGGATATGATCCAAGGAAGTGTCATACCGGGCGCGCGCCGTTGGAAGCGGCTAACATGGGTGTGGATCTGGCTCCCCATGACGTGGCCTTTCGCTGTAATCTTGTAACCTTCGGTTCAGCAGATGGTAAAACTGTAATAGATGACTTCACCTCCGGTCATATAACAACGGAGGAAGCATCCTCGATTATTGACAGACTAAACAGAGAACTCGCTTCTCAGATTATCGGTTTTTATCCTGGTGTCGGATACAGACATCTGATGGTCTTCAAGAGGGGTCCCGATTCACTGGATACAACTCCTCCCCACGATATCGTTGGAAAACCCATTGAAAACTGGCTCCCCAAAGGAAAAAAATCGGGAGTGATCAGAATGCTCATGGAGCAATCGCGCGATATATTAAAAGATCATCCAGTGAACCTCGCTCGTGCGTTCAAGGGTAAAAAAACCGCCGATTCTATATGGCTATGGGGGGAGGGAAGGGCGCCCAGACTTGATCCCATCACTGCAAGGTATGGCGACATAAAAGGCGGTGTGATTTCGGCCGTTGATCTTATAATGGGGATCGGAGTCTATGCCGGCCTTGAAATCCTTCATGTTGATGGCGCTACAGGCTATACAGATACAAACTACCTGGGCAAGGCAGACAGGGCCCTCGAGTATCTAAGGGACGGGGATTTTGTCTTTCTTCATGTGGAGGCTCCGGATGAGATGGGGCATGAAGGCGACATAATGGGCAAGATTCAAGCCATAGAGGATTTTGATAAACAGGTGGTGGGAAGGATACTGTCCGAAATAGACACACTGGGAACCTTTCGGATTATAGTTCTAAGCGACCATCCGACTCCGATAAGCCTGAGGACACACACATCGGATCCGAGTCCATTTGCGGTGTTGTCTTCAATTGACGGAGAAAATATTGCAAACGGCGTCACCTATAGTGAAGCGACAGCAAAAGATTCAGGAATTATGGTTTCTCCAGGCCATCTGTTAATAAATTACTTTATGAGAGACTGGGGAGGGTTCGTTGAAAAAAACAGGTGAGTACAAAATAAGAGTGATTTACGCCGATACGGACGCTATGGGCATAGTTTATCACGCCAACTATATAAAATGGTTCGAGGTAGGCAGGGCCGAGCTGATGCGCGAAATAGGCGTCGTTTATTCCGAAATTGAGTTGGCGGGATATAAGCTGCCGGTAACAAAGATAGGATGCCACTATCTTTTGCCTGCGAAATATGATGATGTGCTGAACATTGAAACGGAGATAACCAGCATCAAGCAGGCCAGTGTAAGATTTGATTATATTATTCGCGATGAAAAGAAAGAGCAGATTCTGGCCAAGGGATTTACGATTCATCCCTTTATAAACAGTGATGGGAAGATAGTAAGAGTGCCGCGTTATATATTGGACAAGATAAATGAAGCAACAAAAGGAGATCTTTAATGGTAGATAAGTTGACAAAGAAAGAATTGGAGCAACCGGATGAGTTTCACACTATCGGATGGAGGGCCATGCAGTACATATCCGAGCACAGGAACAAGTTTTACGGAGCCGGAGCCGGGGTGCTCCTCATCATTATCCTGTCTGGATTGTGGTATTTTTCCAACTTGAATTATGAGAACAAGGCCGAGCGCATGTATTCATCGGCGTATAATTCGTATTATATGGCTGGCAGCAACAGCGACATGAAAGGTGCGTATCTTAACGCTGTGGGTATATATACTAAACTCGTTGAGAAATATCCCGACAGCCGCGCTGCCATACTTTCATTTTTTAATATGGGGAATATCTATTTTAATCTCGGTGAAACGGAAAAATCCATCGAGGCATATAAGAGATTCCTGCAAAAACCACGGAAAGACGATATCCTGACCGCCCTTGTCTACTACGGGCTGGGTTATTGCTACGAAAACAACAAGGACTATGATAATGCCTTGAAATCTTTTGAAGATTCTAACAATTGTATAAAAGGAACGAGCATTGAATCCATAAATTACGCCAACATTGGAAGAATATACGAAAAGATGGGCAAACAGAATGAGGCATTGGAATTTTATCGTAAGGCAGTTGAAAATTCGAACGATCCCCTTATAGAGATGCTGATGAAGAGCAGGATAGCTGCTCTCAGTTAGTTTGAAAGGTTACTTAATATGAAGGAACTGATGTCAGGGAATGAGGCGATAGCGAGGGGGGCGTATGAGCATGGCATTACCTTTGCTTCAGCATATCCCGGAACTCCGAGCACCGAAATAATGGAGGAATTTGCCCAATATGATGGTGTTTATGCTGAGTGGTGCCCTAATGAAAAGGTGGCACTCGAGGTGGGAATAGGGGCGGCGCTGGGAGGAGCAAGGGCCCTCGTGGTAATGAAACATGTGGGAGTTAACGTGGCTGCTGATCCACTTTTTACAGTGAGCTACACGGGCATTGAGGGTGGGTTGGTCATCATCAGCGCGGACGATCCCTCCATGCACAGCTCTCAGAATGAACAGGATAACCGAAACTACGCAAAGGCAGCCAAGATCCCGATGCTGGAGCCTTCAGACAGCAGCGAGGCAAAAGAATTTATCAAGATCGCCTTTAGAATGAGTGAGGAGTTCGACACCCCCGTTTTTCTCAGGACCACCACAAGGGTTTCACACTCCAAATCCGTTGTTGAGCTGGAAGACCCGAAACCCTGTGAGGAAAAAAGGGGCACCCGGTATGATCCGTCAAAATATGTGATGGTTCCTGCCAAGGCAAGACAGCGAAGGATAGTCGTAGAAAAGAGGATGGAGAAACTTTCTGAATTTGCGGAGACCTTTTCCGAAAACAGGATGGAGATCAATGATACAAAGATAGGGATCATAACGGCCGGGATGCCTTACAATTACGCCAAAGACGCGTTTCCCGGATATTCCTATCTCAAGCTTGGCATGGTTCATCCCCTTCCTCGCGACCTGATCAGGGAGTTTGCCACGAAAGTGGAGAAACTATACGTTGCTGAAGAACTTGACCCATTTATTGAAGAACAGGTAAGGGCAATGGGTATAGATGTTGTCGGCAAGGAAGTATTTCCCTATACAGGCGAATTTGATCCCGGTACAGTGAAAAAAGCCATGACAGGCAATGAATCGGCGGGCGGCAATCTGCCGGATCTCCCGCTACCGCAGAGACCCCCGAATCTCTGCCCCGGCTGCCCGCACAGAGGACTGTTCTACGTTCTGGGAAAGCTGAAGGTGTTTGTAACAGGCGATATAGGGTGTTACACCCTCGCCTTTATGAAACCACTTGAAGGTATGGGTTCTACGATCTGTATGGGGGCCAGCATAGGCATGGCGCACGGTATGGATAAGGCCCTGGAAGAGAATGGAAAGGTTGTGGGGGTGATTGGTGATTCAACCTTTATCCACTCGGGGATCACGCCCCTGTTGAACATGGTATACAACAGGAGCAACGCGGTTGTCATAATATGCGACAACAGGACAACCGCCATGACCGGGATGCAGGAGAATCCAGCAACAGGATTTACACTGCAGGGCAAAGCTACCAAAGCACTTGACTTTGTTGAGCTTGCAAGAGTGCTTGGTATAGATAACGTCAGGGTTGTCGATCCATTTGACATGAAAACCACAAGAAGGGCAATAAAGGAGGAATTGTCCAGAGAAGGACCCTCTCTGATTATATCAAGGGCGCCGTGCGCTCTGCTTGCCGTGAAACAAAAGCTGCCCGGCAGGACACCTTTGAGGGTTGATCCGGACAAGTGTAACGGCTGCAAAGCGTGCCTTGGACTGGGATGTCCTCCGATCTCATGGAAAAGGTTTGAGGATATGGATGTAAAGATAGAGAAGAAGACAAAAAAACAGGAAGGAATAGCTTTTATAGATTCCGCTCTATGTAATGGGTGCACCCTGTGTCAGCAGTTGTGCAGTGCGGGAGCCATAGAGGAGGTCGTAGAAAATGAATGAATCTGTGAGAAGCGTATTGCTGGTTGGCGTAGGCGGGCAGGGAACAATAATGGCGAGCGACATACTCTCCGCCGTCATGATTAGCGCGGGTTTTGATGCGAAAAAGAGTGAAGTGCATGGAATGGCCCAGAGGGGAGGATGCGTAAGCAGTCATGTGAGATTCGGCCGGAAGGTCTATTCTCCCCTCGCCGGAAAGGGAGACGTCGATGTCCTGGTTTCTTTTGAGAAACTGGAAACCCTGAGATACCTTGAATACCTGAAACCCGATGGGAAGATAATTATAAACAATGAAGAGATATATCCACCATCGGTAAATCTCGGAGATACAGCATACCCAAGTGATACCATAGATTTCATAAAGAAACACTTTAAAGATGTAAAGGTGGTCGATGCAACTGCCATGGCCCTCCGCTCAGGAGACAAAAGGATGGCGAACACGGTTATTCTGGGGGTGCTGTCTTCATATCTCGATATAGAAGCGGATATTTGGGAGGATGTTCTGAAAGAGAGTTTTCCGGCGAAGATACTGGAGGGAAATATCAAAGCCTTCAGATTGGGGCGGGGAGAATAGGCAAAGATGCGAAAGATTGCCGACGGATTGTTCCTTCTTTTTCTGGTCCTGGTCGCCCTTGTGGCGCTTCCCTGCCATGCCAGGGGGAACGATCTGCGTGACTGTGAAAAGCAGTTCGAATTTGCGGAGAGCCTTTTTGAGCAGGCCGATTATTACAGAGCAATAGGTGAATATAAACGATTGATATTTCTCTGTCCAGGCGCTTCTGCGCTCTGTGAGAAGGCGTATTTCAAGACAGGTGTCAGTTATTTCAAGGCTAAGAGGTGGCAGAGCGCGATAGATGCGTTTGATTCCTTCCTCGTTAATTTCCCTGACACTCGGATGGCCGGAGAGGCAAGGTACCTCAAAGGCATGAGCGAGAAGCATCTTTCATTGTATGATGAGGCGCTTGTCACCTTCGCGAATGTTATTGAAACTGAAACCGGAGAATACAAGGCAAAGGCAACCTACCAGAGCGCTCTCGTTCTCGTGGATATGGAAAAGTGGGAGAGGGCGGGGGAGATGTTTTCGCAGGTCTCTGAGGAAAGCAGTCTGTACGACCCCGCACGCGTTTTTTCGGCAGGTCTTGATAATATCGACAATATCCCCCGCAAATCCCCAGCCGTGGCCGGAACTCTGGCCACGTTAGTGCCCGGCGCCGGTCACCTCTATACTCAGAGACCAGGAGATGCCATTGTCGCGTTTCTTCTTAATGGAGTGTTTATCTGGAGCGCAGTTGAACTGTTTAATGATGAAAAATATGTCACCGGCGGTATTGTAACCTTTTTTGAACTGGGATGGTACACGGGGAATATATACAGCGCAGTCAGCAGCGCGCACAAATTCAACAAAAGAACCAGAAATAATTTTCTTCAGGGGCTTAAAGACAGAGTACGCCTTTCATATATGCGTGACAGCGATAATTCATGCGACTATGTTATGTTGAGCATGAGTTTTTAACTATAGCATGCCGAAATACATACTAAATATCGTAATGGCCTTTTTGTGTCTCATTGTTGGGATGTCCGTCGGACCCTGTGCTGCTCGCAGCGATTCCTTTGAGCCGTGGGGATTCGATAACAGGCCCGTATCGATTAATGCCTCACAGTCCATGCCAGACACCAGTGAACATCAAAAAAATATTTCACTGTCATCCCGGTTAGCTGTTGGAGGTCTCAATCTCTTTTCTGAATATATATCAAGGGTAGATGGGGATAGGTGTCCGATGTATCCCACCTGCTCTGCTTACAGCCGCCAGGCGATGAGAAAACATGGATTTATTATGGGCATAATCATGACGGCGGACAGGCTTATCCACGAAGGCAATGAAATGGATTACGCGCCGCTCATAAGGGCAGGGGAGAGTGTAAGATATTACGACCCCGTAAGCTGGAATGATTATTGGTGGTACGGCAAAGAAGCTCTTGACAAATAACGAGTAATCAATAGATTAGTGCAACTATGGCAGACGATTATTATAAAACACTTGGAATAGAAAAAAACGCGTCCAGCGATGATATAAAAAAAGCCTACAGGAAACTTGCCCTCAAATATCACCCCGATAAAAATCCCGGAGATAAACCCGCAGAGAATAAATTCAAGAGTATAAGCGAAGCGTATGCAGTACTGAGTGATACTGAAAAACGCAAGCAATACGACAGCTTCGGTTCACAAGAGGCATTCAGCCGCAATTTTTCCCAGGAAGACATCTTCAGGGGATTCGATCTGAACGAGATACTAAGGGGGTTTGGAGGCAAGAGGGGACAGAGGCGATCTTCTGAATACGCAAACGATGATCTGTTTTCTCAACTGTTTGGAAATCAGCAGCATAATCGTCCGGTTCCAAGAAAAGGAAGTGACCTCGAGTATAAACTATCCATAACCCTTGAGGATGCATATCGCGGTGCGGAGAAACAAATATCCTTCAAGATGGATGATGGCGGATTGAATGATATAACCATGAGGATACCGAAAGGCATTGACACCGGCAGAAAGCTCCGGCTGGCCGGTAAAGGACTTCCTGGCTCCAGCGGAGGTCCGCACGGGGATCTGTTTATAAACATCACCGTTGTGCCTCATCCAATCTTCACAAGGGATGGAGATGACATATATATAATGAAAAACATTACCTTTTCTCAGGCAGCGCTGGGAACGTCAATTGATATCCAGTTGCCTGACGGTGAAACCAAGCGAATCAAGGTACCAGCGGGAACCCAGGCAAATACCAGGATCAGGATGAAGGGATTCGGGTTTCATAAGTTTAAGAAAACCGTCAAAGGAGACGGCTATGTACGGTTTACCATCGAAGTACCCAAAAAGCTTACCAAAAAGCAATCACAGCTCATAAAATCCCTTGCCGAAGAAGGTCTTTAGTCATTCCCAGGATTTGTTATTTTGGGTGTGGCAGGGGCAGGGGAGCACACTCAATCAGACCTAATCAGACAAATTCGATACTAATATCAGGAAATTCATTATCAAATTCCTCTTTCAGTCTCTTCATAATAGACGACATGATTGCCATGGCGATACCGCGGCAGGTATTGCAGCTTGTGATATGACTCTGGAAATCAGTAAAAATATACATCTTTTGTTTTTCTTCGTTGTACCTGACGCGATTAATGACCCGCAGTCGATCCAGGGATAGACCGCTTTCCGGGTCTTTGATTCGTTTTAGAATCGCGTCGATCTTTTGTGTCATTTCTGGATCCATACTTCTGTACCCTAAACTATCTGTTTTTCATAACGTCTGATAAGATATGTTATGTAAACTTTGCACATAAATCAGCTAAGATAATCCTCGGGCGAAAAAAAAGGATGTAGGTTGGGTTGAGGAACGAACCCCAACAAAATGTTTCTAATTCTGTTCGTTCGGACTAACCAGCTTTCGGGTTCGATTCGGAAAAACTGCGATCAGCCTATCACATCCTTCAAGAGGGGTAGGCTCACCTCCAGCGCATGCCTTCCCTCCCTTATAGCTTCATCCGCCTTGTTGAATTCAAGGAGACCTATATGCGCCAGCCTTGGCGATATCAGCAAATCGGGGGGATCTCCCGCGAGTCTCTGGCGCGTTATTCGATCCTGCATTATATTTGAGGATGTAGCTATCACATCAAAGATTGATGGGCTGCGATCCGAACTGCCCGCTCCGAATCCGGCGGGAATGAGAGTTTTTCCCCGCTTTACCGTATTATCCAGATAGGAGGCCAGCTGTTCACGCCATTTTCCTGTTGTCCCCCCTCTCTTTTTAGAAGGGGCATTCCGCTTTAAGTTTTTCCTCATTCTCCTTTTTCCCATGAGATCGGAGTTGAGGTTGACTGCTATGACGATATCCGCGCCCATTGCCCTGCACAGCGATACGGGTACCGGATTCACCAGGCCTCCATCTACAAGCCATTGCGTGTCCTGTTTAAATGGTACGAATATCCCCGGCATTGACATACTCGCGCGCACAGCATCCATCAATGAGCCTTTTCTTAGCCATACCTCGCGCCCCGACATCAGATCTGTCGCAACAGCCGCGAAAGGCATGGAAAGATCTTCAATATTCGGATCAGCGAAGTTTTCTTTAAAGAAGTTAATGAGCTTTTCCCCCTCAATCAATCCAGATCGGGGAAACATCACGTCCATGAATCCAATGAGGTCCGACCAGGAGAGCTCCCTCACCCATTCATCCAGCTGGTCCAGTGCTCCGGCTGCCAGCGCTCCAGCCACAATTGATCCTATCGACGTTCCGCACACAATGTCTATGTGTATCCCCTCTTCCCGCAGACCCTGTATCACGCCTATATGTGACCATCCACGTGCCGAGCCACTACCCAGAGCCAGACCGATTTTTCTTGTATCTGTCATTTCACAACCCTCCCCTTCTCTTAACGCGATTGCAGACGGCATAATGTAGCATAATGTAGATAATGTAGGTTGGGTTGAGGAACGAAACCCAACTTTTTGACATTTTCTGCTGAAACAGTAGGTTGGGTTGAGGTACGAAACCCAACAATGACCTATTCGTAACCAACCGTTGTTTCAAACTCCATCGCCATTCCCGCTCCCCATTTTGGGTCATATACTCCGTCTCGCACATACCGGTGAAAACTGGAATACTCCCAATCCTTCGGCTCAGTCACAAATCCGTGTTTTACCGGATTATAGTGAATGTACTCGACATGTCGAATAAAATCCTGTTCATCCCGAATAAGGTGTTCCCAAAAACGGCGCTGCCAGATATCTTGTTCTTTCTTTTTCAACCTGGATGAATTCTTTTGTCGGGTTTCACTTTGTTCAACCCAACCTACTGGTTTTTGACATTTTCTGCTGAAATAACTCTTGATCAAACGCCATCGCATGGAAAAATCAGAATCTCCCTGCGGCAGCGTCCAGATACAATGCAGATGATCGGGCATGACAACCATTGCATCAATTTTTAATGGGTGCCTCATGAGGGTCTTGCGAAAAACCTCTCTCAGCAGATGAATGTTGTCAGGAATGCACAGTATTTTCCTCCGGTTATGCGTGACAACGGTAAAGAAATATGTTGCACCTGATATTTTTGCTCTGCGGTATTGCATATCTACTTTTTGTGCCAGGTTTTGTTGGGTTTCGCAAGCTCAACCCAACCTACGTGCCTTACGCGATTGCAGATGACACAATGTAGGTTGGGTTGAGGCACGAAACCCAACAGAAGTCTTATGCCAGTTCCATATCTCCCAATATTCCCAGCTTGTCACCCATAATGATCAAGGAACCCATGACCCCTTCTATTTGCAGGCCGAAGTCGAGCGCACCCTTTATGTCCCCTTCCCTTTTGACACGGTTGCAGACGGCGGTTGCTGCGGCATCGGCCAGGGTTGCGGATTCTGACGCGACACATACCGCGTCTGCACTGCCGAAGCTCAGTGAGTGTCCGACTGTTCCTGAAGATGTGCAGACACCGATAATAGTTCCTCCACACTTTATCCTGAGGGAAACCTTGTGGTTGAGAGGAGAATCTCCGGCGAAGATTCCGACAGTGGCCTCATTGTTCATAAGTCGCAGGAATATGTCGCCACCGTTTTCGATTATGACATTATCTGTATGTTTCATAAGATCAAGGCCGACATTCCGTGCTATTGCTCCAGCGACGGAGGCCATGGGACCAACACCACAACGAAGGGCTGCATCCATCATTTCCCTGATTATGGCCGGAGCGAGTTTATCAGTCTCAATCGGTGTCATGGAATTTATAAACGGGGGGTTGTGCCGGATGTACTCTTCTATGGTTGCTCTGTGTCTGCTAACGGATTGTATTGCCGCTTCTGTGCAATCACTGTCAGCGCCTATATAGAGATCTGTTTCCTTAATCTTTACCTGAAAGGATATAAGACCACTTTTCGAAATCCTGTTTCTATAGGTTCGCTCGTGGTATTCCATCTTCTCTCGTGTGCCTACATAAACCGGGTTGTGTCAGGCCCCAGGAGCTTGTCAGTTTCTTTTTTTAAGTCTTCTGATATTTCTGTTTTTGACCCTTCTCCAAGCGAGAGAACGGTTTCAGCGGTGTTCGGGAACTGCAAATGTATATATGCTGTACAGTTACCACTTCGCCTGTCAAGTATTGTCTTAAGCTTTTTTATCGTCTCTGTGTCCGATTCTTCCGTGTTGATGGTAAAATGGACGGAGGAAAAAGGTGTTTTTATTGCCTCCTCTACGGTGGTGATTTCAGTTGCCACAATTTTTGCACCCTCTTCACCGCTGTCAAGTCGCCCTTTTATGTAAAGCGGTACTTCACTGTTTATTATGAACATCGCGTTTCTGTAAAGTTCCGCGAAGACAACAACTGTGATAAAACCCTTCAAGTCTTCAATGGTAACATATGCCATCGTATCTTTTTTCTTTGTGGGAGACTCCCGAACATTGCTTACTACGCCGGCTATCGACACGGTGCTCCCGTCATGTTTTTCTGATAACGTCTGAGAGTCGGCATCCACAATGGTGTTCAGCCGGTCGGCATATTTCAGCAGCGGATGACCGGTTATATAAAATCCCAACATCTCCTTCTCATACGAAAGCAGGATATCATGCTCCCATTCCGGAACATCGGGAAGACGCGGCATTAATGTTGTCTCTTCAATCCCGGATTGATCAAAGAGACTGGTCTGGCCGTTCATCCGGTCTCTGCTTCTTTTCTGCGCAGCGAGAGCAATATTTTCGTATCCTTCCATCAGACGGCACCTGTTTTTTTCGAGGGAATCGAAAGCGCCGCATTTAATCAGACTTTCTATAACCTTCTTATTGATTTTGCGCATATCCACTCTATCGCAGAAATCACTAAACGAAGTAAATTTTTCTTCTGACGTCCTGGCAAGTATTATGGAGTCCACGGCACCATTACCGACATTTTTCACTGCGGAAAGACCGAATCTGATGTTATCTCCCACAATGCTGAAATCGGTGAAGGATTCATTTATATCGGGGGGCAAAACGCTGATCCCCATTTCTCTACTGCTGTTGATATATTTTATTATGTTATCCCGGTTGGTTTTCTCGCTGGTGAGCAGCGCCGTCATGAATTCCAACGGGTAATGCGCCTTCAGGTAAGCGGTCTGAAAGGAGATCATCGTGTAGGCGGCGCTGTGGGATTTGTTGAATCCATACCCGGCAAATTTCTCCATCTGGTCCCATATTATTTTTGCCTTAGCCTCCGAAACATTGTTTTTCTTCGCTCCCGCGAGGAACTTGGGACTCTCCTTTTCCATGGCGGAGACCTTCTTCTTGCCCATTGCCCTTCGGAGGCTGTCCGCATCCGCCATGCTGTAGCCGCCGATTACACCGGCGATCTGCATCACCTGTTCCTGATAAATTATTGTGCCATAGGTTTCCTTTAATACCTCTTCAAGACTAGGATCTTCGTAAACAATCTTCTGTTTGCCCTGTTTTCTCGCTACATAGTCGGGAATCATGTTCATTGGACCAGGTCGGTAAAGGGAGATCAGGGCAATAATATCCTCGATGCAGTCAGGTTTAATACTTACAAGCAGGTCTTTCATGCCGACGCTTTCAAGCTGAAATACTCCATCCGTCTGTCCCTTCACTAACAGTTTATATGTCTCTTCATCATCAAGACGAATGGATTCAATTGAAAAATTCGCTTCTCCCCTGCCCTCCCTGATAAATTTCAGTGCATCTCTGATAACCGTGAGTGTACGGAGACCCAGAAAATCAAACTTTGTCAGACCGACGCTTTGCAGATCGTTCATCGAGTACTGTGTCACGATATCATCGTTGTTCGGACTTTTATACAGAGGAACCCTCTCCACAAGCGGTATGTCGGAAATAACAACTCCGGCCGCGTGTGTCGAAGCATGGCGGTTCAGACCTTCCAGAGACTGTGACAGGTCGAGGAGCTTTTTGACTTTCTCATTTTTCTTCTGCTCTGCGGCGAGACGGGGTTCATCGATTATAGCCTGTTTGAGCTTGATTCCCAGGGTGTTGGGTATCATCTTCGCGATCTTATCGACTTCACTATAGGGCATGTTGAGCGCCCTGCCGACATCCCTGACGACAGCTTTTGCCTGCATTTTACCGAATGTAATGATCTGCGAGACCTGGTCGCTTCCATACTTTTCGGTCACATACCTGATAATCTCGTCCCTTCCCTCCATACAGAAATCAACATCGATATCAGGCATGCTTTTTCTGCTGGGGTTCAGAAATCTCTCAAAAAAGAGACCATACCGAATCGGATCAACATTAGTAATACCAAGAGCATAGGCCACAAGACTACCGGCAGCGGAACCCCTTCCCGGCCCAACCGGTATATTCATTTTCTTCGAATAGTTAACAAAATCAGAGACAATAAGGAAATATCCGGGGAATTCCATTGAGTTAATTATTTCCAACTCCTGCTGCAGTCTCTTGTTATAAATCTTTTCGGTATGATCTGCACTATCGCTCGCCTCCCCTGTTATCCCGGGCATCAGACGATTCAAGCCCTCCCAAGCCAGTTGGGCAAGATATTCTTCCTGAGAAAGGCCCTTCTCGGTTTCGTAATTGGGCAGGAAGAACAAGTGTCCCAGATCCAGTGTCAGGTTGCACTTCTCAGCAATTTCGAGTGTGTTTGCGATTGCTTCCGGACAATAGTCAAAGTTCTTCTTCATCTCATCGGGCGATTTCAGGTAGAATTCGTCCGTCTTGAAGCGCATCCTCTTCTCGTCTTCCATAGTCGTTCCGGTCTGTATGCACAGAAGTACCTCATGCGCCTCTGCGTCTTCGCGATTCAGGTAATGGCAATCATTGGTCGCAACCATTGGAATGGAAAGTCTCGCGCCCATATCAATGAGCTGCTCATTGACTATTTTCTGCTCGTCAAGTCCATTTTCCATGATCTCAAGATAGAAGTTACCTTCTCCGAACATTTCCCGATATTCAATGGCTGCTTTTTCTGCGGCATCACGTTTATCGTTGAGCAGAAGATGCGGTATCTCACCATTAAGGCATGCGCTCATGCATATAAGTCCATCACTGTAAAGAGTTAACAGTTCTTTGTCCACGCGTGGCTTGTAATAGAATCCCTCAAGGTATCCGGCTGATGTAAGCTTCATCAGATTTTTGTATCCTCGTGTATTTTTAGCGAGGACAACAAGATGACGGGTTCCCCCGCTTCTGTCAGTCCGGCTACCGGAAGCGACGTAAAGTTCGCATCCAATTATGGGTTTGATTCCTGATTCATAAGCTTTCTGGTAGAAGTCTATGGCCCCGAACATGTTGCCATGGTCGGTTATGGCAATCGAGGACATCTTGTACGCCTTCGCCTTTGAGAAGAGGTTATCGAGGCGTATCGCACCGTCGAGAAGACTGTACTGGGTGTGTACATGGAGATGAACAAAATCGGAGTATTTCATTATGTCAAACCTTCTAATCCAGCCAGTAGTTGGGTGCCTCTTTTGTTATGATAACGTCATGAACATGACTCTCGCGCAAACCGGCGGGTGTTATTCTTATAAACTTCGCCTTTTGTCTCAGTTCTTCTATCGTCCGGCATCCCACATAACCCATTCCGGCCT
>CAZINZ010000025.1:0-32595 GCA_964540715.1 uncultured Syntrophaceae bacterium
GTTATGTAAGCTTTGACACAACACAGGAAACAAGCAAAAGGACAAGCAAGGTGTATGAGTTATTTCTTCTTGCTGACTTAGCTGAAGGGCATGACATATCTATACATCATCCAGAAATGTGAAAAGGTTCCCATCATGACAAAGACATGGAAAATTTCATGAAACCCGACGATCCGGGGCCAGGGATCGGGTTTCTTTATCGCATAGATTACGGCGCCCGCGGTATAAAACAACCCGCCAACGAGCAACCATGTCATTCCCCCGAGATGAAGGGTTTTTATCAAAGGCCATATGGCCACGATGGCCAGCCACCCGGTGGCGATATAAATCAATGTGTAAAGCCACCGAGGAGCCTGCATCCAGAAGACTTTCATGAGGATGCCGATCGCGGTCAATCCCCATATGACTCCGAACAGACTCCATCCCCAGGCGCCTCTCAGAGGAATAAGACATATAGGCGTATACGTGGCCGCGATAAGTATAAATATCATCATGTGATCGATCTTTCTCAGACACAGTGTAGCCTTTTCCGAAACGGGGAGCCAGTGATACAGTGTGCTCGCGGTATAGAGCAGGATCATGCCCGCACCAAAGATGGAAAATGCCACTATGTGGACGGGCTTGACGGGATGGGTAGATCCCCATATCAGGAATATCAGCCCGACCACGGCAAGGACGAGACCTATGAAATGAGTGAGCCCGCTGATCGGATCCCTCAATTTTATCAAGTAACTTATCAAGTAACTGCTCTCCGACTCCCTGTCAGGGTTGCAAAAACTTCTCAGTAGTTGAAAAATATAACACACACGTGACATGGACCACTTCAGGTCTGCAGGGAGCAACCTGCAACACCCTACGCCGATACTAATGTGCTTTAAAGCATGTTGTCAATTATAAACTATAAAATAATAGTAACGTGACGAAAAAATATCCGCGGTGTTGGCGATTATGTATGCCCTGAGGTTTGGTAATAATGGGTTTACCCTGAATCTTCTTAAGGGTCAGGTTAAAGGTCCTCAAAAAACACTTGCATTATGTTCATATTATTATAAAAGAAGCAACGAGTATCAGAATATTCTATTGTAACAGGAAAGGAAACAGAAAATGCAGATAGCGCGTTTGAGATGGCTCTACATACCGCTTGTTATCATGGCATTGATCGCCATGCAGGCTTGCCAGAAAGAGGCGGAATATCCAGAAGGAACCATTGCGGTAGTCAATGGGGCGGTAATCACACAGGAAGATCTCGATACGGAGTTGTCCATGGTGCGTCAGCAGTTCGCCGGAATGGATCAGGTAAGTGATGAACAACTCGCGAAAATCAAGGAGGATCTCGTTGAGAGCCTGATATCCAGCAAGGTGCTCTATCAGGAGAGTCAGAAAAAAGGGATAGAGATTGACGGTGTGACGATAGATGAACGGTTTGCGGTTATGAAAAAACAATTTCCGAAGGAATCGGATTTCAAGGGAATGCTGGAGAAAATGAGACTTACTGAAGATACCCTGAGGGAGCAGTTGCGTAGAGGTATGGCAATTCAGAGGCTCATAGAACAGGAAGTAATAAGCAAATTCGAGATATCGGAGAAGGACGTGAAGGACTATTACGACTCACACGTGGATAACTTCAAACAGCCTGAGAAGATCAAGGCAAGCCATATCCTTGTCAAGGTAGAGCCTGACGCTGATGAATCAGTCAAGGCAAAAGCTCTCAAGAAAATCAAGAAGATACAAAATGAACTGAAAAAAGGTGCAGATTTTAAGCAACTCGCCAGGAAATATTCAGATTGCCCCAGCGGCGCCAAGGGTGGTGACCTCGGTTACTTCGGAAAGGGACAGATGGTAAAGTCCTTTGAGGATGCGGTGTTCTCCCTGAAACCTGGAGAAACAAGTGATATAACCGAAACCGACTTTGGCTATCACCTGATAAAGGCCGGAGACAAAAAAGCCGGGGCACTGACCGAATACAAGGATATAAAGGAGAAACTTATCCAGTACCTGAAACAGATGAAAACCAAGGAAGAGATGCAGGAATATATTGATGGTCTTAAGGAAAAAGCAAAGATAGAGAAATTTCCCTCTGCGGCGGAAAAGCAGGACCAGGCTGGTTGAACCACACCACATGGATGCAGGATGACAGGATTCCGCTTCGCAACAGCCCAGGCCCGGCCTTGGATGCCGGGCTTGGCTGTTGGCGTTAAAGGCTGCTTTGACATTGCAAGACTTTTTGAACCCTATTAGAAATTCACCCTGTTAAGGCCTTTCAAACCAAGTATTTTTCTGGCTTCCTGCGGTGAGGCCGGCTCGATTCCCAGTTCCCTGGCGATACAGATGATCTTAGTCACCTGCTCAGAGCTGCTTTTCGCAAGAATACCCTTATCCAAATAGAGGTTATCTCCCAGACCTACCCGGGCATGGCCACCCATTATCAGTGATTGGGTGCAGATAGGTAATTGTGTCTTGTCAGCCACACACACCGAGAACTCAAAATCGCCTATTGCCTTTCGTGCTGTTTCAACTAAAAACCCCCGTTTTTTGTTGTTTTTCACGAAAATGGGGTTAAAGTTGGGTTAGGAAGCAGAGCGTAGGATCTCTTTGTACCCCACAGTAGGGCATTCCACTGGATTCCCAATCGGGGTCGGAAATGGCAAAAGTCTTGAGGGGCTTGATTAGCAATAATTAGTAAGACAGGATAAAAAGGCCAAAATCGGGGATGGGGATTGAAAATTAATTTATCGACACAAAAAAAGAGGAGGTACAGTTTGTGCCGTAACTCCTCAATATTATTCATGGTAGTCCCACGGGGAATCGAACCCCGGTTTCCGGCGTGAGAGGCCAGCGTCCTAACCGCTAGACGATGGGACCATGATTAAAGGCAGGAATCTAATGAGGAAAGAACCTTCCCACTCCCGATTCATATAGTCAGACCTACTTCGCTGAAAATCAGCTTAGACGGGGGCAAATTAGACAAATATTCCTGAAAAGTCAAGGTTTATTTCGCGGTTGCCGGTCGCACGTCAATACCGGGAAAATTAGATTTATGATTTCAATCAAAGAAAACAATCATCTGAGGGTGCACGCATTGTCATTTGCATCATCATTTCTCATCCGAAGAATGGTGGAATTCTCTTGACATTAGATCAAATTTGTAATTATGTTGCATTCTTTTTTCAGGTATGTTTTTCACAGGAAGAGCTTTGCAGATCAACATCTCAAATATTCCCGAAGAGGGGTTGAATCTCCGGTTCTCGAAAAGTGGGGAATGGTTGCACCGGTCCCTGCCGACGGGCGATGATTGTGGTTTTAAAGTGCATGAGATTGACGTGCAATGTTTTGTAGAAAAGATCTTGAAGAACGTGTCAATCAAGGGCAGAATAGATACCGGTATTGAACTTGAGTGTTGCAGATGTCTGGCGGAGTTCGACCTGCCCGTAGAGATTGAATTCAAATATGTCCTCATGCCTGCTGGCGATCTGGGGGAAAAAGAACTGGAACTGACATACGAAGACCTGGAACACAGTTATTATGAAACTGATACAATCAATCTCGGGCAGATCATAGCCGAACAGGTGGTACTGCAGATCCCGGTCAAACCACTTTGTACTGTTTCCTGCGAGGGGCTTTGCCCAGTTTGCGGGATAAATCGAAACATAGAGAAGTGTGGTCATGAAACGCAGCAGAAAATCAGTCCATTTGCTGCGTTGAAAAATTTTAAGGCAAAGAAGGAAAGGTAGTTATATCATGGCAAATCCAACCAATAGACATTCGAGAACAAGGAGAAATAAAAGAAGATCTCACGATGCCCTTGACCCTGTCAACACCTCCGTATGCTCGCAATGCAGTGAACCGAAGCTGCCCCACCGCGTATGTCCTCACTGTGGTTATTACAAAGGTCGAGAAGTGATTTCTGTTGAATAGATTTTCCCGAAGCTGGCACTAAGTGGGTGAAGAATTATGGATAAAGTAGGCATAGTCTTTCCCGGTCAGGGCTCGCAGTACGTAGGTATGGGAAGGGAACTTTACGAGGAGTTTCAAGAGATAAGGGAGGTCTTCTCGGAAGCGACGAAAGCACTCGACATCGACATCGCGAAGCTTTGTTTTGAGGGGCCTCAGGATGTTCTTGATCTGACGTCAAACACTCAACCGGCGGTATTGACAGTAGACGTTGCCATCTACCGGGTATTTGAAAAGGAGACAGGTATAGAACCGGCGGTCATGGCGGGACACAGCCTCGGGGAATATGCCGCCCTCTGTGCCTCAGGAGCCATCGATTTTTCCGATGCTGTCAGGCTTGTATATGCAAGGGGACAATACCAGCAGGAGGCAGTGCCACCGGGTGAGGGCTGCATGGCGGCCATTATTGGCCTGGACAGGAGTTTGGTCGAAGAGATCTGCCGGAATACACCCAAAGATCTCGGTGTGGTCGCGTTGGTGAATATCAACAGCCCTGGTCAGTTTGTTATTTCCGGTAACACAGCAGCGGTCGAAAAGGCCTTAGTGCTGGCGAAGGAGGACGGTGCCCGGATGGGTGTAAAACTCCCAATAAGCGTTCCCTGCCACTGTAGCCTCTTGGATGAAGCGGCTGAAAAACTGGAAAAAGATCTTGATAGTATTTCAATAAAAAACAGTAGAGTAAAGGTAATACCTAACTTTGATCCGGAAACTCTGCATTCGATCGACACTACCAGAAAGCTCATGGCAAGGCAGTTGAATTCGCCCGTAAGATGGCAGGAAACGATAGAACGGATGTACAATATGGGGATAAAGACTGTGGTCGAGACAGGGCCAAAGAGCACCTTGTCAAGCCTGATAAAGAGGATAGACAAGCGTATCAAGACTCTCAACATTGAGGATATGACCTCTCTTGAGTCAGCAATCAATTACTTTAACGGTGGCGAAGCGGCATAGGCATAGGTTCATAGTTACTTTTCCTTCCTGAAACAGATTGAGGGATATCATGGGAACGCCAGGCAGAGAACCTCTGGATGGGAAAATAGCGCTGGTAACAGGGGCCTCGAGGGGTATCGGGAGGGCTATTGCGATAGAGCTTGCCCGTTCGGGAGCCTTTACATTCATAAACTATGCCCGAAATGAAGTGGCTGCCGGCGAGACACTGGATATTGTGGAGGACCAGGGGGGAGGAGGCAAACTGCTGTGCTTTGATGTATCGGACTTCAATGCAGTCCAGAATGCCATAAAGGAAATAAAGGAAGAAAAAGGCAGGATCGACATACTGATAAATAATGCCGGCATAACCTCGGATGGTATTTTTGTGAGAACTAAGCCGGAAACATGGGACAATCTCATAGACACCAATCTTAAAGGGGTCTTCAACTGCTGTCGGTCAGCAACAAGATACATGATGAAGCAGAGATGGGGACGTATCATAAATATTACATCAGTGGTTGCAGTATCAGGGAATGCCGGACAGGTATGTTACTCTGCCTCCAAGGCGGGAATCGTCGGATTGACGAAATCTCTGGCGAGGGAACTGGGGTCAAGAAATATATGCGTTAATGCCGTTGCCCCGGGATTCATTGAAACCGACATGACCGCTTCAATCGATGAAGCAAATAGAGGGAAGGTAATAGACCAGATACCATTGGGAAGAACGGGACTACCTGACGATGTGGCGGGTGTTGTGGCGTTTCTGGTTTCCGGGAAGGCCGATTATATTACCGGACAGTTGATACACATAAATGGTGGACTTTATATGTAATCCCGACTAGTCGGGATTAGTAACCGAAACACCCTTCGCGGTTCAACTGAACTCGCCGAAGACCCGCTGTACAGGCAACCCGCAACAGTTACTTTCAAACACAATGAGGAGGGATTTAAATGACAGTTAATGTTGATGAAAAAGTAAAAGAGGTTATCATTGAGCAATTGAACATTACGGAAGAGGAATGTGTGCCGGAAGCCGCGTTTATAGACGATCTCGGGGCCGATTCTCTTGACATAGTGGAGCTGATTATGGCTATGGAGGACAATTTCGGCATGGATATATCGGATGATGATCTGGTGAAGATACGCACAGTTCAGGATATCATTGATTATATTAAGGAGAGAATGCCGCAGTCATGATTTCAAAAAGAAGGGTTGTAATAACAGGACTCGGAATTGTGAGCCCACTTGGTAATTGCCTGGAAGATTCCTGGAAAGGAATATGTGCCGGGATGCCAGGTGTTGCTGATATTACCAGGTTCGACACAACGGGATTCAAGACAACAATAGCGGGTGAGTTAAAAGACTTTGATCCGCTGACATTCGTAGATTTCAAGGAGCGGCGCAGGCTGGATGATTTTATAATCTATGCCCTGGCAGCCTCGGAGATGGCCTTGAGTGATTCCGGTCTGGTGATAGATGACAGAAATGCAGAGCGGGTGGGTGTTATCCTGGGGACAGCAATTGGTGGCCTGACCACCATGGAAAAGGAAAAAGAGACCATATTCAACCTGGGACCGAAGAAGATGTCTCCTTTCGCGATTCCGGCGGTATTGGCAAACCTTGCTCCGGGTCATGTGTCGATACGGTTTGGCGCGAAGGGTCCCATAAGTTGCGTGGTAACTGCGTGCGCCTCAGGCAATAGTGCCATCAGCGACGCCTTCCGAACTATAGCTTGTGGCTACGCTGACACCATGATAACCGGCGGAACGGAGGCGGCTGTCACCCCTCTTTCAATAGCGGGATTCAACGCCATGAGGGCGATTTCTGCCAGAAACGGGGAACCGGGAAAGGCGAGCAGGCCATTCGAAAGAGACAGGGACGGTTTTATCGTTAGCGAGGGATGTGGCATATTGATCCTGGAAGAGTTGTCTCATGCCCTTGAAAGGGGTGCCAGAATATATGCCGAGATTGCGGGAACAGGATCAACCAGTGATGCGTTTCACATGGCGGCGCCTCCTCCGGGACATGCGGGAGCAGTCAGGTGCATGCGGCTTGCCTTACAGGACGCCGGGATGGAACCCGCAGATATCGACTACATAAATGCTCACGGCACATCAACGCCTCTTAACGACATATACGAAACGGACGCGATAAAAGAGGTTTATGGCGGATACACTGAGAAACTTGCCATCAGCTCGACAAAGTCCATGACAGGCCACATGCTTGGAGCCGCAGGTGGCGCTGAAGCCATCTTTTCTGTGAAGGCTATACAGGAGGGGATTGTACCGCCGACGATAAACCTGGATAATCCCGATCCAAAGTGTGATCTGGATTATACACCACACAAAGCGCGACACAGGGAAATAAGAGCCGCCATGTCGAACACATTCGGATTTGGTGGTGTAAATTCGGTTATTGTATTTAAGAAATTTGAAAGTTAAGAGAATCCACCTTGGAAATCATTATTGGCTCCGATCATGCCGGATTTAATTTAAAGGAAGCGCTCAAAGAGTCTTTCGACGGGATGGTGGATATCGGCGCTTACAGTGAGAATTCTGTAGATTATCCAGACCTTGCCGCCAGGGTGGCCCGTGCGATCTCTTCAGGTGAGTTTGAGAGCGGGATTCTGATCTGTGGCACCGGGGTGGGCATGTCAATAGTCGCAAACAAATTTCCCGGAGTGAGGGCCGCTCTCTGTACGGATACTGATACCGCCCGAATGAGCAGGATGCATAACGATGCCAATGTCCTCGTCCTTGCAGGAAGACGCACGGATGTGAAAACGGCTGTAGGCATTGTCAGGGTATGGTTCAGCACTGAATTTGAAGGCGGGCGTCATAAGAAACGACTCGACAAGATAACAAACATTGAGGAGGAAATTAGATAATGTCCTTTTTGCGGGATAGAGATTCTGAAATAGCCCGGGCTATACTTGATGAAACCAGACGGCAGGCCGGCAAACTCGAACTCATTGCCTCGGAAAATTTCGTGAGCGAGGCGGTGCTTGAGGCCCAGGGTTGCATTATGACGAACAAATATGCGGAAGGGTATCCTGGCAAGAGATACTATGGCGGGTGCGAGTTTGTCGATGTCGCGGAGAACCTTGCCATAGAGCGCGCAAAAAGACTCTTCGGTGCCGATCATGTAAACGTTCAGCCGCACTCCGGAAGCCAGGCGAATATGGCGGTCTATTTCGCCGCGCTCCAACCCGGCGATACTGTCCTCGGAATGAATCTCTCCCATGGCGGGCATTTGACACACGGAAGCCCGGTCAACTTTTCAGGAAGGCTCTACAATGTCGTTTCGTACGGTGTGGACAGAGAAACGGAAACTATAGATTTCAATGAAGTCGAAGATCAGGCAAAACAACATAAACCCAAAATGATTGTTGTTGGCGCAAGCGCCTACCCAAGAACTATCGACTTTCAGGCCTTTCGGGAGATAGCGGACAAAATTGGCGCGGTTATCATGGCGGATATCGCCCACATAGCCGGCCTTGTTGCCGTCGGTCTGCACCCCTCACCCGTTCCGGTGTGCGAGTTTGTCACGACGACGACCCACAAGACACTGCGCGGTCCGCGGGGAGGCATGATCATGTGCAAGGAAGAATTTGCCAAAATATTAAACAGCCGCGTTTTCCCGGGCAGCCAGGGTGGACCGCTGATGCATATCATCGCGGCCAAGGCGGTCGCGTTCAAAGAAGCCCTGGAACCGGAATTCAAAGATTATCAGCTTCAGATTGTGAAAAATGCCAAAGCCCTGGCAGAGGCCATGATAGACAAGGGCCTTCGCCTTGTCTCCGGAGGCACCGATAACCACCTGATCCTGATAGATTTGACTGACAAATGCGTTACTGGAAAAGATGCCGAAGCCGCACTCGACAGGGCAGGGATAACCACAAACAAAAACGGCATACCATTTGACACAAAGGGTCCCATGATCACCAGCGGCATAAGAGTTGGCACACCCGCCCTGACGACGAGGGGGATGAAAGAAGAGGAAATGAGGAAGATAGCACACCTTATGGCTCACATTATTGATGATGTCGATAATGAAGGCCATATAATGAAGGTCAGAGAAGAAGTCGCCGCTCTGTGTGAAGCATTTCCCCTTTACAAAAACAGAACGGAAGAACATATTTGACATTACGGTGAGTGGCTGAATAAGGAAACGCGGAACATGAAGCACGAAACACAGACCGAGCGTCCTTCCTGGGACCAATATTTTATGGACATTGTTGAACTTGTGTCGAGGCGCTCCACATGTCTTAGGCGCAAGGTCGGTGCCGTCCTTGTAAGAGACAAGCGAATGCTGGCAACAGGCTACAACGGACCGCCTACCGGGATAAGGCACTGCTTGGAGGTTGGTTGCCTGAGAGATAAGATGGGTATCCCGTCAGGTGAGCGGCATGAGCTGTGCCGGGGTCTTCACGCCGAGCAGAACGCTATCATTCAGGCCGCTCTTCATGGTGTCAGCACAAAGGACGCGACGATTTACTGCACTAACCACCCATGTATAATATGCTCCAAGATGATCATAAACTCCGGGATAAACTCTGTTATCTATAGGGATGACTATAACGACGATCTTGCCGAAGAGATGTTAAGAGAGGCAAAAATCAAAGTGGAGAAGCTGTGAATTGTCCATTCTGCTCCAACACGGAAAACAGAGTTATTGATTCGCGAATAAGCAGAGAAGGCAACGCGATACGAAGAAGGAGAGAGTGCCTGAAATGCGAGAAACGATTCACCACCTATGAATATGTCGAGGATGTCCTTCCAGTGGTGGTGAAGAAGGATGGCAGGAGAGAGTCTTTCGACAGGGCCAAGATTTTTTCAGGGATAAAAAAGGCGTGTGAGAAACGCCCGATCAGTATGGAAATTATTGATGAAGCAGTTGACAGGATTGAGCAGGAGTGCCAAGACTCCGCGTTGAAAGAAATACCCACCAGCGTTATCGGTGAAAAGATTATGGAGGAGCTTCACACCCTGGATGGGGTGGCCTATGTCAGATTCGCGTCTGTGTATAGAGAGTTCAGGGATGTTAATGAATTTATCGACGAACTGAAGGGATTTCTTAAAAAGGACAGATAATGTTTACCGGTATCGTTGAGAGCGTGGGTATTGTGAACAGGACAGCCAGAAAAGGAGAGGATGTTCTGCTGAGTGTAAACACGTCTATGAACCTTGATGATGTTACCGTGGGCGACAGTGTGGCGGTGAGCGGCGTATGCCTCACCGTTGTTGAAATTGCGGGTGGCGGTTTTGCCGCGGATGTTTCAGCCGAAACCCTGGCAAATACAACCTTGAAGGCATTGAAGATCGGTGACAGGGTCAACCTGGAGAAGGCCCTGAAGTTGAACTCCTTCCTTGGTGGACATTTTGTGCTGGGGCATGTTGATTGTGTAGGTGATATCCGCGAAAGAAGAGAGAGGTCAAACTCTGTCATATTAGGGGTGGAGATAGGGGAAGAACAGGGCAGATATATCGTACAGAAGGGCTCTGTAGCGGTGGACGGTATCAGCCTTACGGTTAACAAATATGAAAAGAACAGATTTTATGTTAACATTATTCCACATACTGTCAGAGAGACAACGCTCAGCCATAAAAAAGCCGGCGATCATGTCAACGTGGAAACTGACATCTTGGGAAAATACGTTGAGAGATTTGTTCATCCCGACAAGGGAATAAACGCAGGGTTCCTGTCAGAACATGGGTTTTTGAAGTAACTCTTTAATAACGATAATAAATAACTATATAAAATAAAAGGAACAGAAATGGTTAGTACAATAAATGAAGCCATCGAAGACATAAAAAACGGCAAGATGGTTATACTGGTTGATGATGAAGACAGAGAAAATGAAGGTGATTTATGCATGGCCGCACAGCACGTCACGTCGAAGGCTATCAACTTCATGGCAAGATATGGCAGGGGTTTAATCTGTCTTTCTATGGCAGATGAACTTGCAGACAGATTGGACCTCCCCCTGATGACCACCAACAACAAATCTCAATTCGGTACTGCTTTTACAATCTCCATCGAGGCAAGGAAGGGAGTTACTACCGGGATCTCCGCGAAGGACAGGGCGACAACTATACTGGCAGCCGTTGCCGATGAAGCAAAGGCTGAAGATCTGGTAAGACCGGGACATATCTTCCCGATACGGGCAAAAAAAGGGGGAGTACTTGTCAGGACTGGACAGACCGAGGGTTCAGTTGATCTGGCCAGACTTGCGTATTTGAAACCGGCTGGCGTTATCTGCGAGATCATGAAAGAGGATGGCTCTATGGCAAGAATGCCCGACCTCGAGGTGTTCGCTGAAAAGCACGGCCTCAAAATTGTCACAGTCGCCGATCTTATAGATTTCAGGATGCAGCATGAGCGCCTTATAAAAAGAGTTGCCGAAGCCATGCTTCCCACCAAATACGGTGGAGAATTCAGGATCATCGTCTATGAAAATGATGTGGACGAAATGAAGCATATTGCTCTCGTTAAGGGTGAGATACAATCCGAAGATGAAGTACTTGTCAGGGTGCATTCCGAATGCGTAACTGGAGACCTTTTCGGATCATTGCGTTGTGACTGTGGTGACCAGCTTCACAAAGCCATGGAGATGGTGGAAAAAGAAGGAAAAGGTGTCATAGTGTATATGCACCAGGAAGGCAGGGGAATCGGGCTCGCGAACAAGATAAAGGCCTATCACCTGCAGGACCATGGAAGGGATACCGTCGAGGCGAATCTTGAGCTGGGATTCAAAAACGATCTCAGAGATTACGGAATAGGGGCGCAGATCCTTGTTGATCTGGGAGTCAGAAAGATGCGTTTGATGACGAATAATCCCAAGAAGATTGTGGGGGTTGAGGGGTATGGTGTAATTGTAGTAGAGAGGGTTCCCATCGAGATCAAGCCGAATGAGAACAATGTTCGCTATTTGAGAACGAAGAAGGATAAGATGGGGCATTTACTGGAAATATAACAATGACGATTGCGCAGAGGATCAGATTCACCAAATCTGTCATTTAATCCATACAAAGAAACCTTCTGTTTCCGTCAGTTGTGTAATGAAGATTTCTCGCGTTAGTTTGAGATGACAGGTTGTCGAGATTTTTTACGAAGCCGTCAGAAATGAATGGAGAGCCTGTTATGCCGAAAATCATAGAGGGAAAGATCATTGCCAAAGGACTCAGGTTTGGCATAGTAGCCAGCCGGTTTAACGATTTCATCTGCGGGAAACTTATAGAGGGGGCGCTGGATGCCCTGACGAGATCGGGCGCGGATGAAAAAGACATCACCGTCGTGAGGGTTCCGGGCGCCTTTGAGATACCCCTTGCGGCAAAGAAGCTTGCAAAGAGCGGCAATGTTGATGCGGTTATATGCCTTGGGGCCGTGATAAGAGGCGCAACCCCGCATTTTGAATATGTGAGTTCAGAGGTGTCAAAAGGTATTGCGCTTGTGACATTGGAAACAGAGATACCGGTAGCTTTCGGTATTATTACTTCCGACACGCTGGAACAGGCGATAGAGCGGGCCGGTACAAAATCCGGCAACAAGGGGTGGGATGCCGCCATATCAGCCATCGAAATGGCCAACCTTTTGAAGCTGTTATAGTCAGTATCTGAATAAGAGGAATTAATGGGTTACAGAAGGAAGGCCAGAGAGATTGCCCTGCAGATTCTCTATCAGATTGATGCATCGAAGATTGATGCTGATGAAGCAATAGAACTTTTCCGGACTAACTTTGGAATACCGCAGGAGTCTGCTGAATTCGCCACGTGGTTGATAAAATGTACACTGGATCATATTATTGAGATTGATGGTCATATAAAGAATTGTTCCGAACACTGGTCGCTGGAACGAATGTCGTCGGTGGATAAGAATATTCTCAGGATAGCGGTCTGTGAATTCCTGTACTGCGATAATATTCCTCCGAAGGTGACGCTAAACGAAGCGATTGACATAGGGAAGAATTATGGTTCGGACAACTCGGGTTCCTTTATCAATGGCATCCTTGATGCCATGTACGAGAAGCTGCGGGGAAGAGATGAAAATTAATGTATTGTCAGAATCGCTGGATGTGACGGGATATGATGGCCTGGCCCTGGGATTTTTTTCTGATGAAAGGCCTCCAAGGGGCTACTGTGGCCTTGCGGACTGGCGGCTGAACGGTCTTATATCGAAACTGATCCTGGAAGGCAGAATCACCGGGGCCTTCATGGAACAGGTTCTTATCTACTCCAATCACCGCATACCTTTTTCAAAGATATTCCTTATGGGTCTTGGAGAATCAACTCAATTAACATATGAAAAATTATATACGGCTGGATTTACTTTCTCGAAGACGCTCAATGAGATAGAATGCGACGATTTGGCCTTTGATATTCCCGGTTCCGGCAGATGTAATCTGGAGATATCCAAGATGGCAGTGGCAATAGTCTCCGGTATGTTAGATTTCAGTGATCGGAAGCCGGGGGATATAACATCCGACATGATAGTATTTAGTGACAGAAATTCTTTTGATGAAATTGTCCTGGGGATGCACGAGTTTAAAGTAAGTGTAAAGAACAGGATGGCGATTGAGATAATAGATTAGGAATCAAGAATAAATAAGTTATACAGATTGCGCCGTAATTTTGTTTGTTTTCAAGGCGTGTTGAAGCACGCATAACGTGTTATGTAAGCTTTGACACAACACAGAAAACAAGCAAAAGGACAAGCAAGGTGTATGAGTTATTTCTTCTTGCTGACTTAGACTGTATAGGTGAGGATTTTGTTGAGATGAGAGTCATTGTCATAGGGGCAGGGGAAGTCGGTTATAATATTTCGGATATCCTCTCTAAAGAAGGAAACGATATAGTTGTTATCGACAAAGATGAAGAGCGCCTGAGGAATGTCTCCGAGAATCTGGATGTGCAGACCATAGTGGGCAGTGGAAGCAGCCCGCATGTGCTGAAAAAGGCGAAGCTGAGTAAGGCTGAAATGGTTGTTGCCGTTACCGACAGTGATGAGACCAATATAGTGGCATGCCTCCTCGCTTCCGCGCAATCCTCATCCCCGTTCAAGATAGCAAGGATAAGAAACCCTGACCTGAACAGAGAGTCCGCCCTCTTCGATAAGAATCATCTCGACATAGACCTGTGCATAAACCCGGAAAGAGAGGCGGTAAATGACGTCATCAACCTCATGGAATACTCCGGAGCTCTGGATGTAATAGATTTTGCCGGAGGCAGGGTCAAACTCATATCTTTCTATATAAATTCGGATTGTGACCTTGCGGGAAAGAGCCTGCAGCAGATCAGGGAGATACACGGGGGGGAGGGCATACTGGTTGCCTCCATCATGCGTGGAGATGAGCCCATCATACCCTCCGGAAAGACAGAAATTAGAGAAAACGACCACCTGTTTGTATTAGCCAGATCCGAGGATGTACGGGATGTGCTCAGATTCTTCGGCAAAACCGCAGAATCTTCAGAGCGGGTGTTTATCCTTGGTGGGGGCGATATAGCTCTCATGCTTGCGGAATTGTTAGAGAAAAAAGGTATTGACACAATAAAAATTATCGAAAAAAGACAGGACAGGTGCGAAATACTTGCTTCCAGGCTGGACAGGGCCATCTGTCTCCATGGAGACGGGACAAGCCAGGACCTGCTCAAGGAAGAAAATATACAGGATGCTGATTACTTCATTGCGGTTACAAATGATGAAGAGGCGAACATCCTGGGCGCTCTCCTGGCAAAGCAACTCGGAGCCAAAAAGGCCATATCGCTTGTCAATAAGGCCGACTATAACCATCTTGTTCCCATAATAGGCATAGATGGCGTTATGAACCCGAGGCGTGCAACTATCGGCAAGATACTGCACTTCATAAGGAAGGGTAAGGTTATCTCCGCGACGCCCCTCGGTGACGAAAAAGCGGAAGCCGTTGAGTTTATCGCTCTTGAAACATCCGATATAACGAACAAACCTCTGAAAGACATCAGATTCCCCAAGGGCACCATTATAGGGGCAATTACCAGAAATGATGAAGTGATAATTCCCGGAGGCGATTCCGTTATACTTCCGGAAGACCACGTTATACTGGTGACTCTCCGGTCTTCAATTTCACAGATCGAGAAGATCCTTACGGTCAAGCTGGATTATTTCGGATGAACGCAAGAAACATCCTATATATCCTGGGGACCCTTATTTTGTTTCTGGGACTTACCATGCTTTTCCCTTTGTTTTGTTCTCTTTACTACGGAGAGGGAGATTCCCGCGCATTTATCTACTCACTATTAGTAACCTCCTGCGCCGGCGCGCTGGTCTATTTTCTATTCAGGCCAGGCAACGGAAAGATAATCCTTACACATAAAGAAGGGTTCCTGATCGTTGCCACTGGATGGGTTCTCGTGGCAGCATTCGGGTCTCTTCCCTATATGATACAAGGGGTGCTGCCCCAGTTCGGCGATGCCTTCTTCGAATCCATATCAGGGTTCACCACTACAGGGGCCACTGTAATAACAAACATAGGAGATCTTCCCCATGGGATACTCCTCTGGCGCTCACTGACCCAGTGGCTGGGGGGGATGGGTATTATTATACTGTCCATCGCCATACTCCCCCTTCTCGGAGTGGGGGGGATGCAGCTATACAAGGCGGAACTGCCCAGCCCCGTGAAAGACAGGCTTACTCCCCGTGTGGTAGAGACGGCGCGTACACTGTGGATAGTCTATATCATCATTTCCATAGTTGAATTTATCATGCTGCTCACGGGCGGAATGGATGTATTCAACGCCATCTGTCATACCTTCACCACAATGGCCACAGGCGGATTTTCCACGAGTGACGCCAGCATCGCGCATTTTAACAGCGCATACATAGATGGAGTCATTACATTTTTCATGCTGGTCGCCGGAATAAATTTCACTCTTCACTACGCCCTTGTCACAGGGAATTTCAAGGCCATCCTTAGAAACAGTGAACTACGCCTGTATCTTGGTATTATTCTGACCGCCGTAATAATAATAACCATCAGCCTGAAACAAAACTCATTTTATGAAGCGGGGGAATACCTGCGGTATGCCTCATTCCAGGTGGTCTCCATACTTACGACTACAGGCTTTACCACAGCCAATTTCGATAACTGGCCATCCCTGTCAAAGGTCATTCTCCTGATACTGATGTTTATAGGCGGGTCGGCGGGGTCCACAGGCGGCGGCATAAAATGTCTCAGATTACTCCTTATCTTGAAGTACCTCTATAAAGAACTTTACAGGCTTGTCCATCCCCACGCGGTAACCGCGGTAAAACTTGGTAAAAGGACAGTGTACCCCGAAACCATGGCGAGTATATGGGGATTTTTCATGCTGTATCTTATGATGACGGTTGTTGCCACCATTATCATGGCTATGCTTGGTCTGGATATGATGACGGCATTTTCGTCCGTTGTCGCCACTATCGGGAATGTGGGCCCCGGATTCGGCGCCGTCAACCCCGCGGCAACCTACAGCGAAATACCATACCTTGGCAAGTGGGTCCTTTCATTCTGTATGCTTGCAGGGAGGCTTGAGATATACACAGTTATAATCCTGCTTATACCCGAATTCTGGAAGAGATAGAAAGGCTTCACCCGGAAATTTGTTTTATAGTTGTTTCAGGATAAGGCGTCCGCTTTCAAAGGATTACAAACCCGAAGTCGCACCCATCCATTTTGCCATTCTGCGGATCGACAACTCCATCCTTGTCGGTACTATCGGCGAGGAAATACATGAGAATCTACTTCCTGGTGACGTTAATGGATAACTTGTTTGCAGAGAAATCCGTGACATCAATCACATAATCATTCATTTCGGTTAATATTAATTCCTCAGATAAGGATTGAGTATTACCTTTCAAATCAATTTCAACAGCGGCACGGCCACCGGTAAATGATCTTTGATGTACTGCTTTTATTCCTCTAATACTGTTTAAAAGTACATGCTTGAATTTAATAAATTCTTTAAAATTCAAGCCGGTGATTATCATATTGACATTTGTCAGACTGGTAACATCACTGCTCCATTTGTTGAGGATCTGATCAATGAAATATGTGGAAAGTGCAGCCCCTGCTTTTCGGAGGGCTTTTTTTCCGGCAATAACCTCGGTTATATCAAGGTCAGCCCCCTGTTTGCCGGCAGCCACCAGGATTTCTGCTGTATCAGTTCTGATAGCCCTTGCATCAACTCTCGCGCGGCAAGTTATAAAACCCTTAACAACACTGCCGGCTGATTCGCTGAAAGCTTCGCCGATAATTACTATCTCTGCACCATGTTCTAATCCAATCTTAGCGGCAAGTTTGGAATTGCCATCGATTCCGGCCTTTATCTGTTCATTATATCGGATCTTTGCTACTTGCGATTGATCGACAACCTTAAATCCATTTTCCAGCAGGTTTTTAATAATCTCTGTTTCACTTGCGGGATTAGAAACTTTTCTTTGAATATGGTATTCGGGAATTACCACCATAATTCTTGGTTTATGCTTTCTCGACATCAGGAGTCCGATAGCCTGCAAATCATCCTCTATTTTTACTTTAGAGACATCGGCCTCTAATGCTACTCTGTATAGATTTTCATTCGAGGTTTCACTGAGAATTAAATATTTTTTGATATAACCCTGGGCACGGGCATATATAGAGTCACTGATAAGCATTGAATTTTCAACAATAGTTTCAGAATTAATCATTGTACCCACTGCTTGTTCAACCGCCCGGCGGAGCGCTTCTTCAATAGCGATATCCCTTGCATGTCCCTCGGCTTTTCCAATTATATCCCCAACACCTTCGGCCTTTACTGTAATATAATCCTGGGAATGCGCAAGGATCGGAAAAAATACAATAAGTAATATCACAATGATTCTCAGTTGCTTATTCATAAGGATTACCCCCATCTTATCAAGAGATATCAACGAAACCGTTTATCTGAAAAGATAAGCCCATAGTGAAATATGGGCTTATCCACTGCTTCAATTTACTAATTCTCAGGATTAATAGCGCCCTGCTGTTCCAATTTCTTTCTCTCTGCCTGTAAACGTTTAACATTGCTTATTTCGGTAAAATATTTTTTTGATGGTTCAATCTTGATGGCCTCTTTAAAAGCTTCTATCGCATGCCTGTACTTAAAATTATATTCATACGCGAGACCCAGGTTGTACCATAAACCGGGCTCGGACGGGACTGCATCTTTCGCAGCTTTAAACTGTATCAGGGCATCTTTCCACAATCCCTGCTTTGCGAAAGTAACGCCAGCTTCTGATTCAGGTAAATCAGATTTTTCAAATGTTACTTGAACATAAACAGTATATGGCGCTATCATCTTCATAAATGTATCCATCATGCTATCTACCGCACTGGAAACAAGGCTGTCTTTATCGGGATTTTGAGGCCACTGATTGTCTTGCCAGTCCGAGGCACTATCACTTTTTGAAATAGATTTAACAGCCATTATCTGACCTGTTGTCAGGTCGATAACCTTCAGCGTGCTCTTTACATTAGCAGTTCCCTTAACGTTATATAACCGGTGCCACTTTCCCTGTTTGTCCTTCCAGGCCTTCCCTGTCCATCGCTTAAATTCGTAGTTCATCTGTGAATTTCCGGTTATTAAACATGCGGCACCTGTCAGTTTTCCCATTTCCGAGGCTGTGTCTGGATCGACGGCCCCGCTGAGATTTAATCGATGTTCGCTCATTATTCTATCAAGATTCTGTCTGTCAACTACGGTAAATTTGTCCGACTCAAATAACCTGCTTGTCAACAAATCACCTACTAATGGTCCAATATTGCCGCTGATATTACCTACAGCTATTTTATCAAGTCCACGCAAGTTGATTTCAGCCGGTTTTAAGACGGGAATACGTGCACTTGGTGCACAACCAGTGAAAAAAGCCATCACAAAAACAAAAAAAAGCACAACGTAGCAAAGATTTTTGTAGTTCATTTTTTACTCCTTCCCAAAGCGCAAATAGCGTTCAATTAACATTTTCCTTATTAATCTGTTTTATTTACCAAATTTGCAAATCCTGGCTTTGCTGGCAGAAGGCAGCCGGGTTCTTGATTTTAATCAAGATTCAACTAAGCATAATTCTTGATGAAAAAGCAAGATTTTTTATAATAATCGTAAAACGTCTTGCAAATTGCGGGAACAGGTGCGCGTAGTCATGCTGACTGAAGCACTATGGGTAGTTGTTTAGAGAAAACTTGTACGGACTGGATCACGATGCCGAGGGCTTTATCAAGAAGCAGCATTGTCCAATAAGGGTTCGCGTCCGGGGGCCGTGATACCGCGGCGTTCCAGCAGAGATCCTTCGAGCCGGTACAATTCGACGAGGGCCTTTAGATGATTTGCGATTGCCTGAATTTCTGAAATCCGGCTTGACAAGAGATCACGCTGAGCCTGTGCGACAAGCAGTGTTGTAGACTTGCCTACGCGGAGCTTCTCCGTTTCAATGCGTGCCTTTTCCGTCTGGAAAACCCTCGTAGCCGCAGTGGCGGCAATCTGTTCCTTTGTTCGATTTACTTCGATGTAAGCTGAACGAACGTCCACCTGAACAAGCTGAACAAGATTCTTCATGGCCTCTTCGGCTTGCTTTCGTCCGAGAACGGATGCGTGGTGGATGGCCCGTGCATTGCGGTTTATTAACGGATATTCCAGCGAGACACCGGCCTGGATATCATAATAATCTCTGTCTATGTTGTTGATGGAATTTCTGAAGGAACCGGCATATCCGGTGTTTCCCATATATATGAAGAAATCCAGTTTGGGAAGAAGCCCGTTTCTTGTCTTGACTATTTCGAGATCACTCATCTGCATCTGCAACCGGGCCTGATTGAGATCCTGTCGCATGCGCAGGGCAACCCCAACATGTGATTCCACGTCATCAAGTCTCACGTCCGGCGCTTTTGGCTCATGAAGGAGAATAACTTTGCGTTGCCACAGGTTTTTATCGGGTGGATTGAGCAGCCTCAGAATCTGCAGGCGGGTCTTGTCCAGATTGCTGCGGGCATTTATCAGGCCCTCGCGTCGCAGCGCTATTTCCGCCTCGGCCGCGGCGAGTTCCGACTCGGCCAGGACACCGATCCCGATCATTGCCTCCGTTTCTTCTTTTTGCTGTTCTGCCAGCTTGAGCGAATCGAGAAAGATTTCTATCTGCCGCTGCGTGAGTGCGTAGTCCCAGTATGTTTCTTCTGCCTGCGCAACCAGGGCCTCGGCAAACCCGCGCAGTTCATAAGCCGACGCGCGCGTAACCAATCGCGCCTGACGGAGGCTGGCAAGATTATAATTCAGACCGACTCCCCTGAGGAGTGCCTGGGTAACGCTGAGTCCCACGCGTGATCCGTACAGATCGTCGGTATAGAGGTTTGACCATGACTGGTCTATTGACATGTCAATCTCGATATCCGTTCCAGTGGGGAGATATTCAGATACACCAAGCGAGGTGTTTATTTCATGACTCGGATTTGTCCGGCTCGACAGCGACGGCCTCATGCTTTTTTCACGTAACTGGTAATAGCCGCCCGTTAGGACTGGATCGAACGCAGACCGCTCCTCCTCCTCCGATGCGCGGAGGATGGCAGGATTGAACTTCTCTACCTTCAGGGCGCGGTTATTCTCCAGGGCCATCAGGATGGCACCCTGTACCGTTACGGCTATCGGCCCATCAGTCTGGATTGCGGGAGTCGCTTTGTCTTTTTCCGATGGAATGATCTCCTCGCCGGTAGCGGTTGAAAGTGGCGACGCGGTGCTTGGGCCGATATAGTCTTCATTAGAACCGCTGTTGACGGAGACACATGAAGTAAGGACTATGCAAACGACAAACGTGATAAAGATTGTTGCGAAGATTTGCGTTATTTCTTTTATAATCATTTTTTGAACCCCGCAATGAATCGCCCGGTGTTCTTTTTCCGGATCAGCCTTGTATCGAAAAAGAGATAGACCGTCGGGACAATCAGCAATGTAATCAAGGTGGAACTCAGCAGACCGCCGATAACCGCACGCGCCAGCGGCGCCTGAACTTCACCGCCTTCGCCGAACCCGATGGCCAGTGGAACCATGGCAAGGATAGTCGTCATGGCGGTCATCAGTATGGGACGCAGACGCCTGCGCCCGGCCTCTTCAATGGCCTCTCGGAGGGGCATCCCGTCGCGGCTGCGGAGCATGTTGATGTGATCCACCAGGAGGATGGCATTGTTTACCACGATTCCTCCGAGCATGATACAACCGATGAACGATTGAACGTTAAAGGTGGTGTTGGTTATGAAGAGCATAAGAATGACTCCGATGGCGGCAAAGGGCACGGAGAACATGACCACTATGGGATAGCGAATGGATTCGTAGAGGGACGCCATAACCATGTACACGAGAAGCAGGGCAAGAATCAGGCTGAGCAGGAGCTCTCTGAATGCTTTTTGCTGATCTTCGTAGTCCCCGCCAAAGGCAATAGTGAAATTGCGCGGTATGGCAATTGATCCAAGTCGCGAACGGATATCGTTCAGTATAGAGCCCATATCGCGCCCGCTGATATTGACGGAAACCGTCACAATCCGTTCCTGGTCGTTCCGCTCAATGCGAACTGGCCCCGTTTTTTGCTGGATGCTGACTACATTTCGAAGCACGACAGGATCGCCGCCTGTACCGACCAGTGTCATATCCAGGACTTCGCTGATGTCCATCCTTTCTGCGTCCTTGATCTTGACACGGATATCGTATTCATCGCCTGCTTCGCGGTAGCTTCCTGCCCTGGTTCCGGACAGGACGGTCTGGAGCATGTTGGCTATCTGAGAAACCGTCAGATTCATATCAGCAGACTTCTGCCTGTCAACGAGGACAATCTCCTCAGGATTTCCCGATTCTCTGCTCACCTGGGCATCTGTTACCCCTTCGACATCTTCGACAATACTCAAGACCCGCCGCGCGAGAAAATCGGCCATTTCCAGATCGTAGCCACGTATCTCGATCTGGATCTTTTCCGTTCCACCGGAAAGCATCCGAAGGAGAAAAAGACCCTGACCGGCACGGGTGCGAATTGTCATGCCGGATATATTATTTAACTTTCGGCGAAGGTCGGCGGCGATCTGCTCACTTGACCGGGATCGTTCCGATTCGGAAACCAGGGCAATCCGCATTCGACCGGAATGGGACCCCTGGGATCTCCAGCTCGACCCCCCTATGCTCGTTACCACGTTTTCAGCTTCCGGGACATCGGACTTGACGATGGCTTCGATCAGTTTGAATTTTTCATCCATCAACTCCAGCCTTGTCCCTACTTCCATTTCAGCGTTGATCCGCACCTCCCCTTCATCGGTTGCCGGCATAAATTCCACGCCGACAAGAGGTATCAATGCCAGACTCCCCGCCAGCAAAAGCACAGCCCCGATTACTACGATTCCAATGTGATCGAGGGCGCGATGGAGCAGACGTTTGTACGCGTCTTCTACCGAGGCGAAGAAACTAACATTGATCTGATACAGGGACTCGATCAGGGGACTTTTTTGTTGTGACTTGTGGAGACGCATGAATCTTGACGACATGAGTGGCACAGCGGTCAGGGCAATCAGGAGGGCGCAGAGGAGCGCGAAGCTTACCACGAGGGCGAGTTGCTTGAACATTACGCCGGACATACCTTGTACAAAGACGAGGGGAAGAAATACCGCCAGTGTAGTCAGCGTGCTTGCCACTATGGCAGGAGTTACTTCACCCGTTCCCTCGATAGTCGCATTTTCAGCACCTTCGCCCGACTCCCTGTGCCGGTAGATATTCTCAAGAACAACGATGGCGTTATCAACGAGCAAGCCGATGCCGAGCGCCAGACCGCCGAGGGTTATGATATTCAGAGTGAGGCCCCCGAAGTACATTAGGGCAAACGTGGCGATGATGGAAATTGGTATAGTTGCTGCAATTATGAATGTGCTGACGATATCGCGGAGGAAAAAAAGGAGAACCAGTATCGCCAGAATGCCGCCGTATATTGCCATCGAGCCCACGTTAGTAATCGAGTTTTTGATATAATCGGATGTGTCGAGCATCGGTGTTATGTGAATCTGCGGAAAGTCCCGGTTTAACTTGCCTGCCTCTTTCAATACCCGGGCGGCTACCTCGACAGTATTCTTGCCGGACTGCTTTCTTACCCCAAGTCTGATGCCCGGTTTCCCGTTGACCGTGATTACGCGAGCAATCTTTTTCCTTGTGTCGTCGATGCGGGCGATATCCCGAAGTTTGATTGGTACCCCTTCCCGGATTGCAATCACTGTGTCCTTAAGCTGATCAAGACTCGTGTATGCTCCCAAGGTGCGTATGTTAATTTCCTTGTTTCCCCGGTCTATCGTGCCAGCGGGAAGGGTGACATTTCCTTGACGTATCCGGCTCATGACCTGATCCAGTGGCAGTTCCATTGCCTTGATTTTACCGGCGTCGAGATTGACCTGTATCTCACGCTCATAGCCGCCCCACACATCGAGAGATGCCACCCCTGGGACCCGCTCGATACGGTATTTCACCTGATCATCGATGAGTCTGCGCATCTCAAGGGGACTTTGCTTACCGGAAACACCGAAAATAAGTATGGGAAAGTTTGCTATATCGAACTTGTGCAGGGTGGGCCGTTCAACATTATCCGGAAGACGCCGGATGACGCGATCAAGGCGATCCCGGATATCGTTGGACGCAGTATCCAGATCAGTTCCCCATGAAAAGGTCACCCGGACATTGCTGGACCCTTCCGAGGAAGTGGAATAGACGTTTTCCACCCCGGGAACGGCGCTCATAGCCTCTTCGACGGGACGGGTGACAAGTTCTTCGATCTCTTCGGGGCTCGCGTTTTCGTAAAGGGTCCGAACAGTAAGGGTGGGATAGGTGATATCAGGCATCAAATCAATGGGAAGGCGGATAAGCGAAATGCCTCCGAGAATAATCACGATGAGTATCACCATAACGGTGAAAACGGGGCGGTGAACGGCGGTTCGGGAAAGATTCATAGGCCATATCCCCGATCAGGGATGGTCTCCTTTTTTTGGTTCATCCACCGAAGAGACTTCAGAGGATAAAGTATCCTCAGACAATGTAATGGCAGATCCATCTTCAAGGAGGTGTTGGCCGACGCTTACCACCATTCCGGAAAGAGGGGGTTCAACGATTTCCGCCATTGCGCCGCTTACGATGCCAATAGTGACAGGAACGAGTCTGACAGTAAGGGTTTTCATATCGGCGAGAAAAACGCGACTCTGTCCATTGTTTTTTGACAGGACGGACAAGGGAACAACAGTTGAGTTATCATGACGGGCAAATTCGATTTCGACCCGGACAAACATGCCGGGTCTGAGGAAATTTCTCGGATTCGGGATATCAACCTCCACTCTTGCCTGGCGCGTGGCTTCCTTCAAAACAGGCGCTATACGCGCGATGGTACCGGTAAATACCCTGTCTGGATATGCATCGGTGGAAATGTTGGTACTCTGACCGATACTGATTCGGGGATAATCACGCTCAATAACGTGGATCACGGCCTTGAGAGAGTGGATATCAATAATGGTGGCAATGGGTGCATTTGCAGTCAGCATGGAACCTTCGTCGACGAAACGCTCACCCACAACACGAGATTCATTTCCATCCTCCCACGAAGCCCTGATTTGGGTGTAATTCAGTCTAACTCGGGCGGTTTTCAGTTGCGCCTCTTTTTGCGCCACCTGGGCCGCAGCAACCTTTTGCCTCGCAATGCCGGCCTTATATTGGGCTTCTGCCGCATCCAGCTCAGATACGGAAACGATTTTCTTTTCCCGAAGGGCTCTAGCCCGCTCAAATTCGCGCCGGGCCAGGTTGAGAGCACTGTGTTTCTCCTCCACGTTTGCCTTGGCAACATCCAACTCGGCCCTGGCCTGATCTACTTGCTGGACAAATTCGTCACCATCGAGGACAGCTATCAACTGTCCTCTTTTTACCTCATCACCGATATCTACCAAAACCCTATTCAATTTGCCTGCAATTTTTGGCGCGACAATAAACTTGGAGTCGGGCAAAAGTGTGCCGGTGAAGTTTCCGACATCCAGGATCGTGGCCTTGCTGACGGGGACAACATCAACGGCGACGGGAAGGCCGCCACGGCGGGCAGGTTGTTTTTTTGAAAAAACCCCCTTATTATAAATCTGCCATCCGATCAGGGCCAAAACCAGCACTATAACTGCAATCACGTATTTTCTATTCATGTATGTCCTTTTTCAGCCAGGCTGCCATGTTCATGTCGATGTGGAAGATCTGATAAAGAATAATGCCGAGAACGGTAGTTGCCGCCAGCGGATTGCTGAAAAGCGGCTGCAGGAACGAAGGGAGCTGGGCAAAGAGTTCGGGCACGAAATCCCTGCTGAAGACTCAAAAGGATAAGGTGACCAGCCGGGGGCACATCATTTTGCCCGTAAACCAGACCAGTATCATGTGTTTCTGGTGCCATTGGTGTCACTCCTTAGGAATCAAGAATAAATAAGTTATACAGATTGCGCCGTAATTTTGTTTGTTTTCAAGGCGTGTTGAAGCAAGCATAACGTGTTATGTAAGCTTTGACAAAACACAGAAAACAAGCAAAAGGACAAGCAAGGTGCATGAGTTATTTCTTCTTACTGACTTACCGCTGCCATGCGCTGTGGGGCGCGTTAATCACAGTACCGGCAATAACCGGTTCTCCATCCATCGTGCAAAGTCGTGCGTAAATAATTTTCTTCTGGGCGTTCATCGACAGGGGAGAGTGGGCATACATCACAACCTGTGCCTCGGTCTGAGTCTTTAATTTACGCAAAAGCTGCTTGAATGGATAATGCCCTACTGCGTCCTGGAATTTCAGCAGATCGCGTCTATGACGTTTCTTTAAAGCCGGGTCGATAATCGACATTCCGTTTTCACGAAACAGGAAAACAGAAGTATTGTGGAAAAAATACGGGCTGGCTGGAGAAACCAGTTCAGCCAAAGCCTCCTCCCCCCGAGTCTTCAACATATGATCGACATCCTTTACGGCAATACGCGCAAACTCCAACTCAGAGCCGATACCATAATGACCTCCGCCAACGTAACACTCCGTGCCGTCGGGCAGGTTCACCGCAAAATGGCATGAGGATTTCCATTCCAGAAAAAGGCCATACGGCCTGTTCCAGTAGTAATGAACCCAGCCATGCGGATTGATCGGATTCTTTATCTCGCGGGCAATCAGCTTATGCAGGAGCTTTCCGGACTGATCGGTGAATTTATCCAGCCGTGTGCCAACGAGTGCCGGGCTTTCACCATGGTAAAGGCACAAACCGTCCGATAAGCGATAAACGTATAAATACAATTCCTTCTTGTCAGACCTCATCTTATCGAGAAGCGGAAAAGCCTTAACCCCCTTTTCTTTCAGCAAGGTACTGGCCTTGGCAACAGTCTTGACTAAATCGCGCGTGATACGGAATTTGTATTGGTGATACAATTCATCGTGCGAATTCATTAAATAGATCAGACGCCCGGTGACAAACAACAGGAACGCCAGAGCCAGGAGGGGCAGGATAAAACGTTTTGCGGCCTTCTTTTGTTCGGGTTGCTTCGCAGATCCATTTACAGGTTTTTCTTCCATTCTCAGTATCCTAAAATTGTGATATCAAGGGTTAGCCCCGGATAATAAGGATCAAGAAAGCTCCTTGTAGTATGCGCCGGTCAGGGCAAGTATTATTATGCCGGTTATGGTGGCAACATAAGGGTTTTTTAGAATCGGTATTACTCCTACGATATCCCATACTCCGTACCAGATTAATACAACACCGAGGAATACCAGCGAGCCATAAATAATTTTATGATGTAATTTCAGTTCCCGGTCAAACCGGTTGACCCCATCAATGATTTTCTCGGAAGGATGTGGACCATCCTTCAGGTGTCTCGATATCTCAGCCCCTATCCGTTTTATGTCCTGTTCATTAAGCGGTAACTGTGAATCATTTGAAACGTGAGCCGTATGAACCGTTCTTTCCTTTTCCGACATAATGTTTACTCCTCTTTTTTCTGAAGGGCGTAAAAAAGGGCTTGTGAGTCAATGGGATAAATGGTGACCCCGGGTTTCTCTTATTCACCTTTAAACGCAGGCTCCCTCTTTTCCATTCGCGCGGTTATTGCCTCGAAGAAATCATTTGACGCAAACGTTTTACTTAAGGCGGCATTTTCCAGATCGAGGGCGCGTGTTACGGATTCTATAAGAGGTTTGTGAAGGATTTCTTTTGTCATGCGTACAGCCATCCATGCCCCCCGCGGTGGTACAAGCTTTAATGCTGACTCCCTGGCGTAAGAGATCAGTTCTCCATGAGGGAGCACCTTATTTACAATGCCCATCTCGAGCATCTGCTGAGCCGTCATTTTTTCCCCGAAAAACATTATCTCTTTTGCCCTTTGGAATCCAAGCAGACGTGGCAAAAAATAACTTGAAGCAAGTTCAGGCACAATCCCCAAATTCACGAAAGGAAGTCTGGCCCATGCATGCTCAGAGGCAAAGATCAGGTCCGCGCATGCTAAAGGGATCGTAAGCCCGCCCCCTATCGCGAGTCCGTTCATCGCAGCGATAACCGGCTTGTATAGCGACCACAGTTTTAAACAAAGTTTCTTTTGCGCGAGATCAGTCAAATCGATTTCAGCCTTTGTCTCTTCGTCCATTGATTCAAGCTCAGCCGGATTGAAATATCCCCCACTGCTGAATGCTTCTTTTGCGGGATCATTATTGCCTTCAGGTCTGGCGCCGGTGATTATCAGGGCCTTTGCCGTGTCATCCTTATCCACTGCATCTACCGCCCAATTCAGCTCCAGCAGGACTCGCAAGGTCAGCGCATTCCTGATCTCCGGTCTGTTTATGGTGACCGTTACAATCCCTGTTTCATTATCTTTTTCGTAGAGAACAGATTCAAAGTTTTTTTCAGCCATTTTGTGTATATAACCTCCTGAGTTTGGAATCATTGGTGGGAAAACCAGCCCATGGTGAATCTCTTATTATGTTTCAAGCCACTTGTACATAACAAATGCGTCAACGTAGCCTGATGAAGGGTGATTAAACGCGTTTGGCAATCTCCCAACCACTTCAAAGCCAAGCTTTTCCCAGAGCCTGACAGCACCCTCATTCGTGGAAGCAACAATGTTGAACTGCATAGCTTTGAACCCAAGCTCAATTGCCGCCTTTTGCGAGTGTTCGCACATCTGTGTTGCCAGGCCCCTGCCCCTTGCCCGCTGAGACACCATGTATCCGCAATTGCAAACATGGGCTCCAGGGCCCCGTTGATTGGTCTTAATGTAATATGTGCCTGAAACTTCACCATCGTCCTCAACGACATAAGTTGCTTCAGGCGCGACCATCCATATCTCATATCCTTGCTCTTTGCCGGTTTCCGGATCAAAGGCATACGTTTCGCCGGCAGAGACAATATCGTGAAATATTGGCCATATTGATTCAAAATCCTCTTTTTTCGCTTTTCTTATCAGCATGCGTTCTCTTTTGATTATTCAATGAACAGACCGGGATAATCGACCAGGAAAGGAGCTATTTTCTTCAATCCGGACTCATTCAGGTTAGAGGTTTGATTAACTGTCATTATTTGTCATTTCGACCGTAGGGAGAAATCTTAACCGGGCTGTATCATTAAAACTTCTCTTTTAACATATCCTTTAAAGAAATCTCCGGATGATGATACCTCTCATATCCGGGAGTTTTCTTGCCATATTGGATCGCTTCCTGCGGACACCATTGCAGGCAGGCAAAACACTGCTCACATCGATGATTCCAGACCGGTTTTCCTTCATGCATGGTGATATTTCCGGCCGGGCATATTTTGCAGCAGATTTCGCATGCGTTGCATTTGTCATCGACCCAGAACTTTTTGTCCATTTTGGGCACCTGAGAAAAACTCATATTATAAATAGCGGTAAATAAAATTCTCTGCCATACAGGTCCCTTTTCAACAGGCATATTCGCTTTTTCTTTTATCCTGACCGCGATGCGCGAAATCTTTTCCTGCGCGAGCTCAAAACATTTGAGCTGTTTCTCCAGCGGCCCCGGACCTCCCCATGGTATATAATTAGACGGCATCGCTATTTCAAATCCCGCAGAAAGATTCAAACCATTTTCGGCCATAAGCTTTTTTAACTGAACCAGCGTATTTGAAACCTGGCCGGCATTTACCGCGATCGCAAAAACATAATCCGGTTGCGAACCCTTTAATGTATGGACAAATCGGACAACCGGCGCTGTCACTCCCCAGATATGCACAGGAAAGACCAGTCCGACGATCTCTGAACTGACGGTCTTCTTTTCATCCTTACACTCTGAAATCGAAAACAGCTCGGCGCCACCCAATTCGTCAGCAACCCTGCGAGCCACCCATAATGAGTTTCCTGTTCCGGTATGATAAAAAATAGTTGTGCTCATTTCGCCCTCCTGAGGCGTAGAATGCCACACATTAAAAAGGTCTGTCAATAAAAGTAATTATTTGAAAAGTAGAAGGCCTATGATCGACAATATAATCCAGCGGAAAAAATCTATCAGAGGGTTCAGAACACCGAAGTACAGCAAGCCGATTATTATAAAAAAACCATATGGCTCAAGTCGCGCAAGCTGGTATTGAAGACGATTCGATAAAAATCCCATGAGAATTTTAGAACCGTCAAGGGGCGGGATCGGGATCAGATTGAACGCCGCCAGTATTATATTGATCTGGGCCATATAATAAAGCATCTTGAATACGACACTATGCGAGGGTGGAGACAGGGATTGAAGCAAGAAAATAGCAACAAAGGCAAGTATCATGTTAACGATAATTCCTGCGGAAGAAACCAGTATCAGCCCTTTGCGGCCCTCACGCAGATTGGCAAAATTGACGGGCACAGGCCGCGCCCATCCGAAACCGACGAAAAACAGCATGAGTGTCCCCACAGGATCGAGATGCTTGAGCGGATTGAAACTCAATCTCCCCATCATCCTCGCGGTGGGATCTCCCATCCTGTAGGCAACCCACCCGTGGGCCAGTTCATGGAGAATAACCGAGTACATAAGCGGTATAGCTATTAAAACAAAGGTCAGCGGATCTTTAATTAAAAGATTGAGTAGTCCCATCTATTTACACCATCCGTTCAGCATGTTTCACTCGTGAATACGCACAATATAAGAATGTTAAAGCAAAAGCAAACCATAACAGGAATGGAGGCCTTTCCAAAACCGCCAACCCGGTCAAGGCATTAGTCAAGGTACGTTGCGACTATCTGCCCCTGGTTCGATGAAAAAATATTGCTAACAACTACTTACCAACGTCCTTGACCGTAACGCGAGATTACCGAGTATTTATTGTGATCGAGATTTTGGGTACAAGCGTTTGTGTAGCAGATTGCTTCCGGAAATGCGCAGGAGCGAACAAAGAAAAAATGAAATGTGCCAGCCCTCAGACAACACCTACTTACCAACGCTCTTGACTGTAACGAGAGATTATCGATTATTTATTGAAGGCGAGATTTTGGTGGGTAGAGCTTGTGTAGCAGCTTTCTGTCGGTAATGCGCAAGAGTGATCAAAGAAAAAATGAAATGTTCCGGTTATTGGTGTCACCTAAAAAACCGCAGGATCGTTTCAAGATCAAATCGATCATTACCGTTCGAAAGTCTCACCTCATTATTCCTTGACAAAAAGCCATCATGGAGTTAGTAGCCTAGGATATTGTTCATCTTGAGCGCATCATGTGTACTTTTGAACAGCTGTAATCCCCAGAGGGGGAGATTATGGCTTGGTCGTAATTCAGCCCTGTTTCTCGAAATGAGAGATGGGGCTTTTGTTTTTTGAGGGCAGAGTCAATAAAATGATAACGGGTTTACAATTTACACTGGTTTACAATTGTTGATTATGAATAATTTTAACAAATTAATTCTTCACCCTGATTTTCATAAGACAATAAGAGAACTAAGCAATAATAATATATTTCTTCCACATCACGGGTCAGAACAAAATTTAGAGTTCTTAGGTTCCCTGACGGACAGTGGAAAAATAATTAATTTAGAAGAAATAAGAGGATATAAGCTAAATGCTCAAAATGGGTGTTTTGAAGTCAGTAATTTTTCTTTTTCATCATATGATGAATCGTGGATTAAATTCTCAGCTTTGGAAGGATTAGCCTATTTTACAGCTCATTCTTTAGTGGTGAATGGTGACAACGAATATGTACCTGTGGCTTTTGTAACATTTAACTTTTATACACGTTCCAAAGCAATAATTGAAAAATCGTCATATATTAAATATGCTAATGATCCTACAGTAGAATACACTCGTGATTACATAAAAGATAAGGTTAATTTCCTTTTAGAGTTTGCGCCTTCACATTCGTTGTTGTTCATCGATGGCCCCCTAATTTCCGGTGATTTGTATACCATAATGGTCGATGCTACAGACAAATTTCTTCAAAAAGATATCGTACCCATATATTTTGTTAAAAATAGTAATAGCAATATAGTTACGAGCAACATTGATAGCTTGGGGGGACAATATCATTCAGACATGCATTGGTTAAATACTTTGCTTAAGCCGGGTGAGCGTTCCTGTTTTTTTAAATATGAGGATCAAATCAATAAGAAAAACACAAAAGTTTTTTGTTATATAAAAGCTTTTGATGCGAGTCCACAGAGAATTGAATTTTCCACTAGCACATATTTATCGTATATAGATTCTGTACCCCAGATCATGGATTTAATATTGTACTTGCTACTCGTGCAGGGCTCAAAAACAAACCCACAGTTACGAACAATTGCTATTGCAGAGGCCTATGCTCGAAATGTTTTACGGTCTATCGATATTAATAAGTATTTTAAAGAAGCAAAAATTTCACCGACACTCAACCAAGTTAGATTTGGAGGTTAATATATGAGTTGGATAGTCATAGGAGAGGAAAATGGTCTAATTAAGTTAGTATCGAAAAGTGGCGAAGATGGTTTATTGCCCAAAGGGGCCTACCTTACTATTGAAAAGGAATCTACAAAATTTATCCTACGAGTTGACAAAAGTTTGCAAAGTGAACCATTTGCACCCTCTCCAATGATCATTGATATGGATTTATCAGGATTGATTCAGGACCAAAAGTGTCAAAATGTGATACATGCCTTTAGAGTAAGAGATATTAGTAATCGAACAGATGGCAAGATTGACTTTATTCCTCCTCAATCGATAGCCCGTAGATCAAATCAAGAAGAAATCAATGAAGCTATGGGTACTTCTGATAAAGAAGGCCCCATAGCTTTTGTTGCTACAGTCCACGCGGGGCATAATCAACTTTTAATAGATGATGAAGAAAATTTTATTACAACTAATTTACCCAATGATATGTTTTATCATCAAATGCTTATCTGTGGGAAAACAGGAAGCGGAAAGACAGTTGCAACGAAGTATTTGGCCCAGTATTTTGTTGAAGAATTGGAAGGAGCCGTATTAGCAATAAATGTCAAAGATGTTGATTTTCTCAGAATGAACAGGCGTTCAAATACAATAAACCCAAAAACATTAAAAGAATGGCAAATATTGGATAAAAAGCCACATGGTATTGAAAATTATATTGTGTATTATCCTGCAAATACTGATGTTAATGCTTATCGAGACGTTGACATTGAATATTTCAAACCAGTAACTCTGAGCGTGCACCCTCTGTGCCAATGTAAGTGAGACACTTCCCCCCTTGGAGTTTAGAGTATATT
>CAZINZ010000026.1:0-32578 GCA_964540715.1 uncultured Syntrophaceae bacterium
TACCCGGATTCCACGCTCAGCTTTATACTGACAGTAGTCGAAACTTTCCGCCTCTCCTGAATCAACCAGGAATTCTGCAACATATTCAACAAATTCGCTCTCAAGAAAGTCTTCATTAGCATCTGCCCTGCCAAGAATTTCCTGTCTGAAGTCCCGGTAAAAGTCATTAACCTTTTCCATTTTATTATTCCTCAGAATATTATAATTTTTTCTGGATCAACAATAAATTGAGAGCACTTATCAAGCATGATATCCAGTGATATATTTACAATTCCTTCAGGTATATCGTTTGGATGGAATTTTGGGAAGTCATCCGTTACTTCATAAAACCGGAAGCTGCTTAGAACAAAATGAAATTCGCTGTACTCCTGCAAGTCCATATAGCCAGCCTGAAGTAAAAGATCCTCGAACAGATCCCCTGATGAAGGTTGACTCTTCTGAATATCTTCTCTGATTTCCCCGATAATTATGGGGAGATTGATTACATTATCAGTGCTCTTTGCCCCTTTGCCAACAGTAACAACAAACAGGTAAAGTCTGGAAAGCTGGGTGTTCAGTTGCTCAACTGATGATATTCTTATCAGGGGCTTTGAAGTTCCGAGCTGACACTTCACTTCAACAGCGGTATCACAGATGCAGAAATCCTGCGGAGCATCGAGCGGGCCCTGCCAGAAAGACAATGCTTCTGAAACAGAAAATTTCGGAAGGAGGTAATCTTTAAGAAACAGCAGCTCACCGATCAGGCCTTTCTGTTCAAATTCACTCATGATCTTTGTGCGGTATTTCTTTAGAAAAATGTGCCACCGCTCAAGTCGACGGACAATCACAGCAACAACCGATTCCTCGTTAGAGCAACTGCTGGTTGCCTGTATCAGATCAAGACACAGGGAGTAAAATATGTCCCAGTCATCCTTGTTGTTAAGACGCAGTATCAATCTTGTCTTTCTGTCTCCATCTGATGCCGGGAGTGAAATGTCTATCCCCTGAAGCAGCGAGACTTTACCGGGAAATCTTATACTTGCATCACATTCAAACAGAAAAAGATAATCACCTGATATGTCTTTACCCCAGAAAAAATCAAAGGAATGTGTGGAATCAGCCCGTCTGACATTATAACTGGATAATGGGGTTTTGATCTTTTCCCATGGATTACTCATCTTCATCTCCTTCCAGGTCATATCCGTATTCTTTTTTCCACCAAGTCGTATTCACTACATATTTTACAGGACTGTCTGTACCTAGGCTTTTAGGGAAGCTGATCCCGTAAGTAACTACGCCTTGAGGCCCGGGCTTTTGCTCTGATTTTACTTCATAGCCAATATTCAAAAGATGTATCATTAACAAAGGTCGTGCCCTGACTTCTCTGTAATAATGGCCGGTAATCCCTTTTGCTTTCGGCTCTGGTGCGGTTTGAAATAATTGTTCAGCTTCCTCTATTTCTTTCTGAGATAGACCCTCTTTTTCATCTCTGGTTGACCCGACCCGTGCATTTCCTCCGACTATTATACAATCAGAAAGCTGTTCTGATCTTACACCAGCAGACCTTGTCTGACAACCGACCACCATTCCTTGCAAATGCTCCTTATCAGTGGTTTTCTCGCCATCTTTGCTTATAATTGCAATATCCCATTTTTTAAGTTCATCTCCTTTGCGCTTATTTATGTATTCAACAACAGGTATCGTGCTGGTCCTGAGTGAGGCCGGATGATTCCTGTATCCATTGAGGAATCCTGTCACCAGTTCTGCCGGAACATTCTTCCATAGATAATTTTTAGCTTCCGTGAACTCAGGGTTGTTAATTTCCTTTAATTTAGCGATAAAAGCTGACAGTAAATTCCGATTCTGTTTGATATTTGACTGGGACTTGAAAAGTTTATCGGTTTCGATAAGTTTTTTTGACAAATTTATCCACCGGGTTATTTTCTCACCTGTCCTCATTTTATTTCTTGCAGTAACAATCAGTGAATCTGGATGACTTCTTACTTTTAGTCCAAAGTCCTTAGGTGTAAGGTTCGCCAGCTCCATTTGTCTTAATTCGGCTTTCAGCTCCTCAGTTGCCTCGGAAATATGCGCATACCATCCTGCGGCAAGACTCGGCATAAATACTCTGCATAAATCTTCATAGCCAGGCCTGTAACCAAACCACCTGCCCATCTGCATCAATGTGTCGTACATAATTGAATTTCTGAGGAAATAACTTACGCTTAACCCTTCCAATGTCAGCCCCCGAGACAGACTGAATCCACCAATAGCTATTACATTCAGGCCATCTTTTTTATAGTAATCATAATCCAGTGTATCAGGTGACTGACTGTTAATTTCTATAATCTTTACTGGGGCAGCGGCATCAAGGAGAACTGACTGAATTTCATCCCAGCTGAACTCTTCTTCATCGAACTCTTTCTTCCAATGCTCGTGTAACTTTTTCATTAATGGGTTTTTCAGGGCATCATCCACAGGTTTTGCATAATTAAAGCGAATTTGTTGAATGAGTTTCTGTAAATAGTCATGCAAGACATTTCTGACCTGAGACTGGATATTTGTAAAACGAGAAATATTAATAAGCATGGAGTTGTGTTTTTTTATCTGACCACGAAGAAGTCTTACAGCTATTACAAGAATAAATGTATATAACGCTTGGTATAAACTATATGGCAAATCGGTTATTACGTAGTCAATTTTATGCCTGATTGGCAGCAAATCTTCATAATCGTTTATAAAACGTATTATATCCGAGTCACTGTTTTCACCGAAGACTTTCTCTGGCCCCACGTAATTGTTTGGGGAATCCAGACTGACAATGAAGTCTCTTGGAAAAAGATCCCCATCCCCTCTCAGCATTTCTTCCTCACTTTCAGGATTAATAAAAATATTTGCAAACGGTGTTGCAGTATAACCGACATAACAACGCTTATGAAAAAGATTAAGCGTCTTTCTTATTAGGCCGTTAATTCGTGTTGATTCATCAGGATCTTTACTCGTGTTTATAGACGCATTATCAGCTTCATCATCGATCATTAACATGGGATGATGTTCAATTCCTGTATCGGTTATCGCATTGTGCTCTTTCAGCCAGGCGATTAAATTTTCCAATGTATTATAATTTTTCTTTATAACCAGAACAATCGGCACGTTAACATTATCCAGACCCAGTCCCAGCATTTCAGCCGTTCTTTTATTGAAATCACTTGAAGTATTTGTAAGAGTTATAGGAATATTGTTATGATCATACCTGCCAACCCCGATGTACCTGTTAATGCCAGGATCTGTTCTCAGCAGGCGCGAACTGTCTCTTCCCACAAAGCCTTCATCTATTCTTGCCTGTGTCTGACTTCGGAGGTTGTTCTGGGTTCCCGCAATAACAACTATCAACTTATATCCAGCATCGGCTGCCTTGCAGATCAGCCCCGTATAATTTGCGGTTTTGCCAGACTGCACCTGGCCTACTACCATCCCCTTCCTTTCCCAACCCCCATGTTTTAGGGGATTTTCCAGAAGCCCGAGGATCTTATCCGTAATCTGATCCAGCTTCGGAATAACTCTCAGACCAAAGCCTTTCTTCTGAAGAAGTCTTTTGTAACGGTCCCAGAAGTAAGATTCAATTGAAACCCTGGCTGACTCCAGCCAAGGCTCGAAATCTTCCTGGATGACTGCACCGATATGCATCGTAACATCAAACTGAGCTTCAAGGTACTTTACCAGTTCATCCTTTTCGAAAGAAGTTATATTTTCCCCGAACGGAGCAGAAAAAGTGTTAACTTTATCCCTTATGAAATCACGGGTAATAGATATTTCGCTGGCTAATAGCGCAATCATAATATCTCGAAGTTTATCTATATCACTCATCTTCTACCATTCCCTTGGTTTTCAGAAACTCCATAATAGAATCAAAATTACTCCTGAATGGTTCAGTCAGCTCGAACTGTTTTTTTATTTCAGATTGTCCGACACCCTGCTCCTTTAATGTTCTGTAAAACAGGTCTGCTAGTTCCATCAATTTTTCGTTTTCAAGCTCGCCTTTTGTAAGGAACTCCGGTGTCCCTGATACATCTGCATAAAAAGCATCCACAGGAAACTGCCCTTCAATCAGAGTCAAAATATCAGAAAAATAATCGCGCAGACTGTCATTAAGTTCCGAAGAATATTTTTCAAATAATGGATGGTTACGATTAATTGAGTATTTAATTTTATTATGGCTGGCCTCTCTGAGCCATACAGTATTCAAGCCCTTCTGGGTCAAGCGCCTGCCTCTTTTTGTATATATTCTTGATGAGCCACCAGTAATTCTATCAATTATTTTTTTTAGCCGCTGTCTGATAACTTCAGGTGGTTTTGCTCTAGATTTTTTTACATCAATTGCCCAGAGATGGTCCAGACTGTTAGGCAAATCTATCTTTACCCGGGCCAGTCTGGTCAGTTCTCTCTGTCTGGCAAGCCCGAACCATGTGCCTGAGATCAGCAGTCGCGCATTCCTATATACATAAAACCCCTGATTTTTGAGATACCCGTCTTCTCCGGCATAATAGTCAAAGTCTTTTCGACTGATTTTACTGTGGTGTGGTAGAATATAAGGCTGGATGTATATGGTTTCGCCGTGGAGATCGAGTCTTTCATCCTGAAGGTGTTGGGTGGCCTGATCCTTTGAGTTGAATGGGTCAAACGCTTTTAGCGGGTCACCATTAATAAAAAGCTTGACAGCCTTTATACCTGGTTCTCCCGTCAGATATCGATGGAAAACCAGTTCCATGTGTCTTTTGACCTGGTCCAATTTACCATACAGATTCTCCTCAGTATGAGCTGAATCAGTTTTATCAATTACTCTATCCAGTTTTTCCCACAAAACAAGCGTACCAGAATCTTTTAATTTTTCAGCATATGGCTGTTTCTGAATTTCACGCTCTTCAAGTACTTTCAAAAACCATTCATTTTTGTCAGCGACATAATCCAGATCCCATAAGCAGCCAGATGCCTTTCCATCTTTTACAGAGACAACCGTTACCTTCCGACACTGTGAAAAAGAGGCTGTTTTTAACCCCAGTCCAAATCTTCCAAGATCGCTTTTATCACGGAGATCAAGCGGGCTTATGCTCCCTGGCCGCATTGCTTCAATTAATTCATCATAAGACATGCCAGTTCCGTTATCAATTACTACAATATAGGAGGATTCATTGTCCCAGCTAAAATGAATTTCAATCGAACTGGCAAAGGCAGAAATACTATTATCAACAATATCTGATACGGCCGCTTTAAGTGAGTAGCCGATATCCCGTAATGATTCGATCAAAGATGAAGCTTTTGGAGGAGTGTTTATAATATTCATGATATTTATTTTACACCCATGTAATTGAATTAATCACCTGATAACGACAAGATACTGTTAATTTCCTGCAAAAATTTATTTATTATATTTCTAAGTCTATTCGTATCTTTTGTTTCGCATTCCCAGATTATCTTAACATTCCAACCATTTGCTTCCAGTTGTTTCCGGTTGCGCTTGTCACGTGCTACTGTTTCATCGAACTTGGAATTCCAGAAATCGATCCTGCTTTTCGGAGTATAAGCATATTTGCAGCCTTTATGTCTGTGCCAGAAGCAGCCATGAACAAAAATTACTGTATTATATTTTGGTAGCACAATATCTGGTTTACCTGGCAAATCCTTTCTGTGTAGTCTGAACCTGTAACCCATTCCGTGCAGCATTGACCGGACTATAATTTCAGGCTTTGTATCTTTACCCCTGATACGGGACATATTCCAGCTGCGCCGTTCTTCAGAAATAATATCAACCATTCTATGCCGTGCCTGCTCTTTTCAACAGATCATAAACAATATCAGCGATGTCTCGTGCCAGCAATGGTGGAACAGCATTGCCAACCTGGGCATACTGCTGTGTCCTCGGCCCTTCAAAAAAATAATTGTCTGGAAATGTCTGCAATCTCGCAGCTTCCCTGACTGTTAAGCTGCGGCACTGCGCAGAATCTGGATGGATGAAATAATGCCCATCTTTTCCAATGTGACTTGTAATTGTTTTAGATGGTTCATTTTTAAGCTGTACCCGGAACCGGTCTGCAAACTTACCGTTTTTAATGGCATCCTGCACATTTTTGTGGTTAGGCAGAAACTCTTCAGGAAAATCTGAAAGTCTGGGGGTTCGCCTATTTTCCTTGGCAAAGCATGAAGCAAAGAAATATCTTTTCAAATCCCCGCGAATATGACTCCTGCTTGAGTGATTACACAAACCTGGAAGTCTTTTATCAATATACCATTCGTCATATTTACCTGTTCGGCATTGACAGGATACAAACTCTGAACCTTGAGAGTTAACAGTTTTAAGTTCCTTTAAGGATTCATTAATTGTTTTTTTGAAATTACTACTGGCAGGAATGGATTCATACCATTCTGTTTTGGATATTGTCTGGATAGCGCCAATCCATGATGCGAGGGAATCTGGCTCTTTTGACAGGGCACTTCGTATTTTTGGAACACCACCAATGATATCCCACAGATTACATTTCGCTCGCTGTTTCAGTTTGTCTGGCTTGTGTTTTATATCACTTCTCACTCCAAGCAGGATTACTCTGTGCCTCGTCTGAGGTATTCCGTATTTTTCAGCTTTAACAACAAAATCACGAGAGTCAAAATCCTCCTGAAATAAAACCTCGCTTTCACCATTTAGAAAAGAATAAATGTTGTATTCGAGGTTTGTATAAGAACCTTTTTTGTCTAATTCAGTATTTTCCAGTGATTTAACTGGGAACCTTAAGTCCTTGAATATGGTGTCAAAAATCAAATGTCCGTTAACTTTTGAAGATAACATGCCTTTTACATTTTCAAAAATGAAAACATCCGGCATATGTCTGGCCAGAATACGCAGATATTCCTTATAGAGAAAATGTCGGTGGTCGTTATTGAATTTATCTGTATCTGCACCCCTCATCCGTGCCCTGCCGACTAAGGAATATGCCTGACAGGGTGGCCCTCCGATCAAAACCCATGGTTTTTTATGGCTTCCCAGCCGCTCCTTTATTTTAGCATCTGCATTTTCGGCGATTTGCGCTTCCGCACCTAATTCAGCCTGCCATACATGTTTATAAGCAGCATCTACTTCTTCTTTGTATTTTTTATTGTTGAATAGTTTTTCACGTGAAATTTCATTCATTAGATAAAGATAATATTCATCGGGAATATTATCTTTAAACTGACGATAAAAGCTTCTAAGCGTAAGCGTTCTAAACGCAACAAAATCTTTTTCAATAGAAAGGCGAACATCAAAGGCCGGGGTATTGTCTGGTGACATGCTTGTTGAAAATCCTTCTCCAAGTCCACCCGGTCCCGCAAATATATCTATTACTGGTATTTTCAAAGCAACATTTCCTTTAAGAAAATCAGATTATCATCTGATATGTTCCCGGCAATACTCAAATCATGCAAAAGAAACCGGGTAATTCCGGGGACAGGATACTTAATTCATTGACCCCTTTGCTAAATAGGGATAGCATTTCAAGAATACACTTCAATCATCTTTCGAGTCCGGGCAACAGTTAATGAATCCGTAAGAGTAAAAAAGTTTGCAGGTAATTTTTTAATGAAGTCTACAATTTTTGGATTGCGTTCTTCCCGCCATTCATTGAAGGTCTTCTGGGCTGTGCGAAATGTGTAATCAATATTCCTGATTCCCAGAGATTCATTAAATCCATCAACATTACCTTGAACCATCAACTTAAATTGATTCCTGATGTCGTTCAACGAGTTGTTTATTGGTGTTGCGGAAAGCATCAAGACTTTAATATCTTCATTGCGCTTCAGGATTTCACCAACAAAGAATTTATACCGTTGGGATTTGTCATTTCTCAGATTGTGACTTTCATCAATTACTATCAGTTTCGGTTTGTCGTCAGTAAAAAGTTTATCCGCCCGGTCGGTGTATTTTTCCATCCGTTCCATCTGCATGTCTGTATGAAACCTGATGAAATAGTCAAACTGATCTTTTTCAAATTTGGAGTTTTGGTGGCGAAGGTAACGGTGCCAGTTGTTTTGAAGTTTTTTGGGACATGTTAAAATAATCTCTCTTCCCTGAAGCTGAAAAAACTTCATGACGGCAAGAGCACTCCACGTTTTTCCCAGACCAACTGCATCGGCGAGAATAGCTCCATCATATTTCTGGAGCATTTTTATTAAACTTAAAACTCCCTTCTGCTGAAAGTCATACAGGGCATTATATACAACTGTATTTTCAAGCCTTCCAATCTGACGGTTAAAATCCGGATTATCCTGGGTGCTGTCTATTTGACTGCCAAATAATTCAAGAAGGACTTTGTAATAGAGTTCTTTGGGCGAGTATTTAATAAATATTTTTTCAATTTCTTCAATTAGATATTCTTTAAATGGCTTTGCGTATTTTTTGCCGTTTTCATCTATTAGGGTTTTGTTTTTGTGGGCCTGTCTACTCGTCCACAAACCTTCAAACCAGTCAGCCAGTTCTTTGTACTGGTTATTGTTGCCTGTCTCGGCAATGTTCAGTTCTATATTGCTTGTTTCTTTTAACCCGATTCCGGCTTCTGTTAAGTTTGAACTTCCGGAAATAAAATAATTGTTTCTGTCATCATTAGCGACAGGTTTAAAAAGATAAGCCTTTGCGTGGCAAAAATTAGGCTCCAGGGTCTTGGCATTAACATTGTCTTGTTTAAGAAACGCCACAGCCTCTTGAGCTAATTTGTCGAGTTTTAAAGCTGCTTCGACAGTTATATTTTCATTGATTAAATCAAGGGTTCTGTCTTTGACAGCATCTACATTTACTATATCACCAAGCACAAAACGATAATGTTTGATTTTTTCATTAACAGTTCTTGACAGATAGGCCAACGCACCAACAGTAAAATATCCGGTTACAATATTCAGGTTGCCTTCTTCTGTGTAGTTTGCAATCCATTCATGAACTTTTAAATTTTGGTTCTCGTTATCTAAGAGCATACGCCTCTTCCTTATTTGACTTGTTATTGACAGCGGGTTTTAAAGGCGAGAAAGCATTTAAACTTTCATTTGTTTTCTGGAACATATTATTACATTAAGAGGCTGCCGCTTTAGGGGCGGTGCCTCTCCAGCGACGTGATCCATGTTTTGGTAATTCGACAGGAATTTACCGTTACCGGTATTTGAATTTGGCATAAATATCGTTGTGTGTCAAAGGATTTGCCGCTCAGAAGTCCTGAATCATCTATTCTGCCATTCGGTGAATCTGAATGTTCGCCCAAAGACCTCTCTCCTATTGACAATAGTTCACGGTGTCTGAGACGGCGTGAATCGTAACCGTTGCTCCTGCTCGAATCACAAATTCACTAAGCCCGATTTCACTTTTCGGATTTCCCCAGTCGTACGTATATCCCAGCCTCGTCCATGGATACCCGTCCGCGCCATATGTCTTTTGTTTCGGGTCATGGAACCACTGCTGGTGCGTGTCACTGACCGTGACAAACTGATGAGACACGGGAAAGACCAGTTCGGCTTCGTGGTCGCTCACTTCGGGATCAGGCGCCGGGCGGAACAGATCGTCTGGCGAGGCCCACATTTCCACAAATTTAGTTTTTCCGGCTTCCGGAGGGAGCCCCAACAGTTGTTCAAGCCGCAAGGGAGCCTGTTTCGGCGTGAGATGCCGCTCACGGCAAAACGCTTTCACGTCCGGAACAACCGTTACCCATACCTCACGTGACAGTTTCATGTAACTTCCCACGTGGTCATCATATCCGTTCCATGATGCCCATGTGACGACCAAAATCTCGCCGGTGTCCTTGTTCCACTGCAGGGTATTATTTGATGGGATGATCGCCACAAGATTTCTGGAGATTTCATCGGGTTCCGCGATTTCCGCGTCTTTGACCGCCTGCGAATAGGCGTGTTCAGGGAGAATCCATCAATGTTTACTAAAGACGATTTCCTCCATTATTTCAATCAGCTCCAAAGGCTTGAGATAGAAATGCACAAAATCTATCAACATCTTGCCAATGAAATAGAACATCCGGAATACAAAAAGCTATTCAATCAACTGGCGAAAGAAGAAAAGGATCACGAGGCCCTGGTACAATCGTTAAAGGATTTATTTGCCAGATAAAGTAATTGTGCGACGATCAAAAAGGCATCAATCCGATGGCTTGACTGCCGTCTTAATATCATTTGACCTTTGCGGTTAGATGTTAGCATTAAAAATGGGTGGAAATGCACAATGGCTTTGCCCGTGTGAAACGCAAAGATTGTGGCCATGAATACTTGCTGGCATTCTCCTGCAAGCGCCGGCACTTTTGCCCATCATGCCACCAGAAGCGCGTGGTGGAATTTGGCGAGTGCCCTCTGCCGCTGCACCAAAATTAGTGACATCCATGATATTTCTTATCATGGATGTCACTAATTAACCCAGGTCATACACATAACACGCAGATACAATATACTTGATTCCCTATACATTTTAATGATATCAGCGGACTATTGTTGTTTCATTGCTGATTGAGGCCAAATATCCTTGGCAGAATTGGCTTATTTCGTAAAGTCGGGATAGTATAAGTCCATCATCAAATTCTCTCACTAAATCCGTTTGATGAACTCGATGTGGCGTTTCACAATTTGTAAAGTAATTATAGATTACGGGCCTATTCGGGTCCCTCGTTATAATAGAGAGTTAGCTGGAGGAATTAATTATGAAGACAGTAAAAAAATACAGATTTATAACAGCCTTTATTGTCGCCATGACATTCGTGGCGCTACTTTATTCATCCTCTGTAAATGCTTTAACAGTGCGAGAGGCCCAATTAAACCAGTTGCTTTCGGTGAGCACACCATCTGTCCCCATGACAGCGGCCAACACCCCCCAAAAGTTGTGGAAGAAAATTACGAATAAGGGATATACACCATATATCAGCCTGTTTCGTTATCGGGTAGAGATCGGTTCCCGATACACCTTCCAGGTCGAGTATCCTGGTGATAAACTTCATGGTTCTGCAATCTTGAGAGGCGAAAATCCCCTGACCGATTATACATACAGCTACGGGCCGCTTCCCAAAGGGATATCTATTAGCCGATTATTCCCGGGTGGAAATATATCTAAGTGCATCTTCGCTCATCGAACGAACTTTTCCATATCCTCCAAAAGTGAACATAATACCCTGTGGCTGATTGTCGCCTCGAAAAACCCCAACACGCCATTCAAGATACTGCTCAAATCTCCGGCAGATCCGGACAATGAAGTGAGGTATAATAAGAGGGCCCGGTGCCCCGGCGAATCCGCTTCATTCACTTGGGGTGGTATTCAAATGAAACCTGTCTGGTTGGGTTACGATCCCGACGAGAAGAAGCAGGGATTAACACCTCCTGTTGCCGCTACGGCCGACCTGAACGGCACATGGGATATATTTGATGACAAAGGGAAGTCTATCGCCTCTTTTAACCTTAAGCAGCATGGATCATCGGTAAATGGCATGTATATTTACGAACACGGACAGGCCATTGTACAGGGTGTGATCCATGGAGATCAGTTGAAACTCGAAGTGATTTATAACAATGAAAAGGTACTGAATCAATGGCTCTCTCCGGCCATTTCGCGTCAGGTCATAGGCATCAAAGCACGCTTTGATATCAAACTAAGGCCGGGAGCGAAGGAATTAAAGGGGACTTTCTACAGCTTCTGGGTCTCCTGGAATGGTAATAAAGTTACAGGAAAATACTCCGGTGGATCGGCCAATGCAATGAGTCACACAAAGCCGAAAGCCAGAATCCTTCGCCGGACGGAACCGCTTGCCCACCCGGTAACAATCCCGAAAGGCGGCTCTCAGATGGTTCAGCATGAAACACTCCTGGCAACGGGCGGCGTATGCCAGATAGCCCAACAAATCAGAAATGGTGCCCAGTTTGTTGTCACCTTCGACATGACGGCGGAAAAGTTCAATGACGGAAACTACACAGGTGATTACCGCACCGATCCCATGGGAACCCTAAAGGGGGGCGAAAGCTACCACCTTTTTTATCGCAGCGGCCAGTTTACCTGCAAAGGCTACAGCCAGCAGGCCAAAAGCGTGATAAGCCACACAGACGGGGGGGCGAATCCCGACGATGGACTTATCTCTCTATGGGGAAGGGGGTATGCCTTCGATGGAAAAGGGCAGGTTTACGACCGTGACTACGGACTTGTCGGTCACCTGAAAATAACCCGTTAAGGATCGAAACAGCCTGTTCAACCTGCGCTGAAGTTTGTATTGGTCCTGGCCGATGCAATCGAGTAAAATGAAAAAAAAGCGGACAAACCGGGGAAGGTGAAGGTTACTCTCTGTTAAAGTGAAGCGCCACGTCCCCGGGGGGGGCGTAGGTGGCACGCGTTTCTGTAGGTCAGCCAACATCTCCCCTTCCCGTCACCGGTTCAGTCTTTTCCTTAACCACGCGGGACGGTTTGTCGTTATAGAATCAACACCAAATTTCCGAAAACGCAACGCCACTTCCGGTCTAATGGTCAGTCTTTGTTCTGTATGGATTGGGATGAGAGATTCATTGTCATAAAAATCTCAGGACAGAGGGTAAAGCGTGGAGGCAATATGTATAAAATAAAATTTGCTTTAAGGATGCTGGCAGTGGTTTTTACTGTCCTCGTAATTTCAAATACTGCAACGGCTGATGAAAAACCGGAGATTTTCGTACAGATGGGGCATTCAGACCGAGTAGAAACGATGGTGCTTTCTGAAGATGGCAGGTATTTGGTTACCGGAAGTGAAGATAAAACAGTAAAACTATGGGATGCAGGTTCTGGTAGTGAGATAAGGACATTTACATGGCGCTTTGATGATAAATATGAAGATATTGAATCTGTTGGTATTTCAAATGATGGAAGATATATTCTCGCAGGAGCCGGAGAAGGCACTGTTAAAATATGGGACTCTATTAGCGGCAAAGAGATAAGGAGTTATAAGAAACATTCCTCGGGGGTTCAGTTCGTTAGGTTTTCTGCTAACGGAGAGCGTGTTATATCAATAGGAATTTCAAAATTGAAAGTGTGGGACACCTTTACGGGGAAAGATATAAAGAGCATAGATGATATTGTAGGCATTGGTATGTCTCCTGCTAACAATTACGTGCTCTCTGGCAATACATATGACCCTGCTAAGAATACATATACAGTCTATGATATTGCAACGTTAAGAAAGGTTCGCTCATTTAAGGCTAAACTTAAATCTTCTCCAAACTCTGTAGCTTTTTCTCAGGACGGCAAATACTGTTTAATGTTTGATACCGATTTTATCAAGGAAAAATCTACGTTAGAGCTGTGGAATACGGTTACAGGCAAGAAGGCTTATGCAACCGAAATGGATAAAACAATATGGAATATAGCTATTTCCCCCGACGGAAAGTATGGCTTAGTTGCGGGAGACGAATCACTTCTTTTTGATACGCATACAGGCGAGACGCTAAAGAAATTTTCGGACGAACAAACCTATTTTGCCCTCTTTTCTGCGGATGGCAAACGTATCATTTATTCAGAATTCTTTGGCTCGTCACCAACTCTATATGATGTTTCTACAAGCAAGATTATACGGAAATTTGTTAGTCGTGCTGGAGTGCCAATCCATGGATTGGATATTTCAGCTGATGGGAAACTTGCTTTTTCAGGTGGCAATGACGATATTTTAAGGTTATGGGATATTCACGCAGGCAGACTAGTCAAAACGATGAAGGGTGATTCGCAGGATGAAACATTAAATTGTATAAATACGGTGGCTATTTCACCAAATGCTAAATATGGAGGAACAGGGGGGTACCATGTATTTAAACTCTGGGATTTATCTGCGGGCAAAAACACTAAAACATGGGATTTAAATAATATCGAGGGACTTGAACCACCCGAATATCTGGAGCCGACTGTAGTTACGTCAATATCTTTTTCTTCAGATAATAGATATGTTGCCCTGTCCCAGGGTGTTGGCTACATCATAGTCATAGAAGTTGAAAGTGGTAATATCAAAGTAAAATTAAAAGGAAGCCCAACTGACTGTCCTTTTTCATTTTCCCCTGATGGGAAATATTTGATTCATTCAATTGCCAATAGCTCTCCATCTTCGGAAACCCTGGGACCAGGAAAAACAATTGTTTGGGATATTGAAAATGACAGGGAAGTAAGAAGGTTCGAGGGTATAGGATGTGGAGTTTTTTCTCCTGACAGTAAATATGTGCTCTATGGAGAAAAAGATGGTCTTAAGTTATGGGACATTCAAACAGGTACAAAAATAAAAGATTTCAAAACAAATGCCTTTATTGGTAGCTTTGGTATGGGATGGTGGAGAGAGTCATTTGGGAAGTTTTTTATTCCAGGTAATGATCGCAGAGAAATAACAATATATGAGTCGGACAACCCCTCGAAAATAATAACATTCAAAGAACATCTTAAGTATATCACGGATATCAAATTTATGCCTGCTGGAAAGTCTGTTTTTTCAAGCAGTTTTGACGGCACCATGCGTCTCTGGAACACATCCACCGGCAAGGAAATCGCCCAGTTCATCACCTTCCCCGACGGCGAGTGGATAGTCATAACCCCGGAAGGCTATTACAACTCCTCTGTCAATGGCGACAAGCACTTGAATGTTCGCATCGGCAACAATGTCTACGGCATCGACCAGTACCGGGCTACATTTTATAAGCCCCGGATTGTTCAGGCCGCATTGAGGGGAGGCAATATTGAAGAAGCAGTTGCCCGGATTACCGGGGACCAAAAGAAAGCCCCGTCCCCTGTGTATACAGAGCCGCCCTTTATTGTAATTAAATCACCTGAAGACGGCAAAAAGATAAATTCAGCAGAGGCTGAAATCTCTCTCTATATTGAAGACAGGAACCAGACAATAAAGAAGGTGAAGGTCTTTGTAAACGGAAGGGTTGCAACAGGTGGAGAAGGGAGAGGCATTAAGGTAAAAGGCGCTATTCCGGAAGGCAAAAAATCCCTGGAATTGAAAATCCCTGTTCATTTGGATATCGGCGAAAACCTGATTGAGGTAACGGCATTCAACGGTTTTTCAGAGGGCAGAAAATCCATCCGCATCTATGCATCCGTTGCAGGGGCTAAAGGCAAGGTTATACTTCCAAACCTGTGGATACTCTCTATCGGCATAAACCACTATCAGGACAAAAAGCTCAATTCTCTTTCCTATGCGGCCGCAGACGCAGAAGGGATTGTAAAGGCGTTCAGTGGTCAGAAGGGGAAATTATTCCGTGAGATAAACAGCCTTGTCATCAATGACAATAGCCGGATAAAGCCGACCTATGAGAATGTCATCGATAACCTCAATTATCTGAGCAGAGCCGGCAATAATGATGTTGCCATATTGTTCATTGCGGGTCACGGGATGAATGATGACAGGGGTGAGTTTTATTTCCTGCCTGGTGACGCAGTCATAAAAGATGACGGGACAATAAAGAGGTCAAAGGCGATTTCATGGCGCGATATAAAATCCATATTGGACATACCCGCAAAGAAACTTATTTTTGCGGATACCTGCCATTCGGAAGGCGTGAGCGGGAAAAAGACACGAGGCGTTGACAGCGACAGGTTTGTAAAGGAACTCCAGGAGGCAAACGCGGTTATCTTCACTTCAAGCAGGGGCAGAGAACTTTCGCAGGAATCGGACAAATGGAAACACGGGGCGTTCACCTATGCCCTGATTGAAGGGATAAAAGGCAAAGCCGACTTGATCAAGGATAATAAGATTTCCATGAAGGAGCTTGATGCCTATGTTTCGGAGACAGTGCCGAAGATAACCAACGGGGCCCAGCATCCGATTACTAATACACCCGATGGTTATGTAAATTTCCCTGTGGCAATAGTGAAATAGATTGACGCCACATTGAGCCAGGATTGACTCGACTGCGGCTTGTAAACTTCACGTGTCCCTTGTCCCACTCTGATGCTTACGACGGATTGATTGAATCACCTCGTCGAGCTGTTGAAGAAAACGTGACCGGTCACGCTTATTTAATGGAGGAGGTCCGCCCGTTATCTCTCCTGCCTCACGAAGTTCTGACAACAGGTCCCTAGTCGCGACGGCCTGACCGATGTTGTTTTCCGTGAACGGTTTTCCTGTTGTACCAATCACATGTGCGCCTTCCTTCAGGCAGCGGCTTGCAAGCGGAATGTCAGCGGTGACCACGATGTCGTGAGGCTGTACGTGTTCGACAATCCAATCATCGGCCGCGTCGAGTTTGTCTTCTACAACTTCGAGTGCAATCCATCGTTTACTCGGAAATCGCATCGAGGAGTTGGCCACCAATGTGACATCAAGGTGATATCGGCTTGCGACGCGGTACACCTCCTGTTTGACCGGGCACGCATCAGCATCGACAAATATGTGCAGCAAATGAAGGTCCTCCATGACCCAGGATCTGGTCCGGGTGCAGAGCCTGGAAAATCAGTGTTGTTCCATCTCAGGGGGTGTAGAGCACTACCAGGCAGCGTATTTCTTTGTTTGACAGGCTCTTCAGCTTGTGTGGAGTTTCGGAGTTGAAGCGGATTGATTCGTGTTGTTTCAGCTTGCGCACTTTCCCCCCAAGTGTCAGCTCAAGCTCCCCCTCCATCACGTAGATGAATTCTTCCCCCTCGTGTTTGTAGGCAACCGGTTTGTGGTCCTGCCTCGATTCGATGGTGACCATGAATGATCTGAGGTGTTCCTTTTCGGCACCTGGTGTCAGTGTCTGATAGGAATAATTCTGCGTCCGTTGTACGAACTGCTTTGCCCTCTGGTCTCTGATCATGGCCTTTTCCCCTTCATGGAGGAAGGTGCCTGGATCAACATTCAGAGTACGGGAGAGGCGAAGCAGGAAGCTTACGGACGGGGAAATTTCGTCCCTTTCACACCGATCGATGAATTCCGGTGACTGTCCTGTTGCCTGGGCGAGGAATTCATGGGACCAGCCATGTGCCTCTCTCAGTTTGAGAAGCTTTCCAGCAAAGCTGGACACTGTTTCTCCATCCCCCCCTTTTTTCTCGTAAAGGATATCGGTCAGCGATCTCATTACTGTCTGTCTCACTCTGGCTGTGAATGCGGGGAGAAACGTGGTGGCATCGGTCGTGACACCCAGATCGGCTAACTGAAAAATGGGTGCGTTGGGATCACGGTTTATCGCGATGATGGTCTTTGAATCGGTGATTCCGGCCATGTACTGAATTGCGCCCGACGTTCCAAAGGAAAGGAGAAGTTCCGGCCGAACGGTCTTCCCGGTCTGGCCTATTAGATTGTCTTCCTCTGTCCAGTGCTGGAGAACCGGGGGGCGTGTCGCGCCGATCTCTCCGCCCAGCGCAGCGGCAAGTTCGCGCGCCATCCCGAATCCGTCAGCTGTACCGAGACCGGCCCCTCCGACAACGACTATTTCGGCCTCTTCCAGCTTCTTCTGTCCTTCTGTTTCGTAGGTACTCGAGATAAGCTTGATTCTATCGGGGATTTCAACTTTTTCTAACGGTATCCGCTCTACTGTCCCCGGGTCACCGGTGGCAGCGACGGGTGTAATGCCGTGATGCTGTACCGTGGCAAAACCGGTTTTATGAAGGTTTCCGTCGAAGGTAATCTCTGCCAGGATTTCGCCTCCCCAGGACGGGCAGGATGCAACGACGCGACCATCTTTCATCGTCAGGTTGGCACAATCGGCAATCAGGCCGGCATTGCTGATTCGCGCAGCGCAAGCCGCCAGATCTCTGCCGAATTCGGTCATCGGGAACAGTACGAGCATCGGGTCACAGGATTTCACCGCATCCGATATGACGGGCGCGTATATGTCCGGCCTCGGGGCATCAAGGTTCGGATTTTCAAAGATATAGACAGTATCGGCGCCATGAGAGAGACATCTGTCGGCTCCGTCTCCAGGCGGTATGTATCTCTTCTCATCTGTAAGTCTTTCTGATTTGTCACCCGGGGACCCCATCATGACGGCCACGATTTTTGCTGGGACACAACGACCAAGCTCGCGGGCCCTGGACATGACATTCAGGCTGAACCCGAAGAGCCTTTCGTCTCTCAGATCCACGTAAACCCAGATTTCTTTTCTTTCGCGTTTTCCCATAATCCTGTCAGCCGATCAGCCCCGATTTTTTTATGCGGTCTAATAGTTCTTCCACCTGTTCATCAGTCGTCCCCGTCAGGAACTCGCACTTTCTCTCTCTTGTTACCCTTGTCATGGAAATAACCCTGGTGGGGGAACCGGCACTACCCACTATCCCGGGGGTTATTTCCAGATCGTCAAGGGTCAGGACATTGATTTTTTTTGTGTTAAAGGCTTCCTCGATTCCTCCGAGGGGAATGTCCCTGGGCTTAACCGCAGAGGGATGAATTGTCAGTGTGGCGGGCAGGGAAAGCTCGTATTCCTCCCTGAATCCGTCTATTTTGCGATCCACACGAAGAAGATTGTCTTTAAATTCGCAGGAAGTAACGCCGGTTACCAGAGGCGCATCGATAAGGACAGCGGTTTGCGGCCCTACCTGTCCCGTATCGCTGTCATACGTCCGTGTTCCGAAAAGGGCCAGGTCAAAGGGAACAAGCTTTTTGATCGCGGCGGCGAGCGCCGTTGAGGTTGCCAGTGTATCCGAATCAACCAGACGGGCGTCGCTGAGAAGGACCCCTCTATCCGCGCCCATTGCCATCGCTTCGTTGAGAACGAAGGCGCAGGCGGGTGGCCCCATCGATAAAACGGTAACCATGCCGCCCTGTTCCTCTACCATTGATATAGCCACCTCAAGGGCAGGGCGGTCGAATGGATTCAATTCCGCCGTATCAGCGGAACGGACAATTCCGTTCTCCGGCGCCGTGGTAATAACCGACTTGATGCAGACAATTATATGAAGTCCCATGCAAAATTCCCTGTCTGGGGACATCCCGATCCCGTCATGTCCCGCGCGATTCCCTGTCGGGTCCTGTCCACTAAATTGAACTCATTTATATTCGTCGAGCACACCTTTCGCGATAACCATCCTGTGAATCTCTGATGTCCCCTCGTAGATTCTCGTTACCCTCGCGTCACGGTAATAACGTTCAACCGCGTAAGCTTTGGAGTATCCGTATCCTCCGTGTATCTGGACCGCCATGTCCGTAACCGTGCTCGACATCTCCGAAGCATATAATTTTGCCATCGCCGATGCCTGAGAAAAGGGCTTGCCCTGATCGCGCAGAATGGCCGCCCGGTAAACCATGAGCCGTGCCGCCTCCACTTGTGTCGCCATGTCGGCAAGCATCGCCTGGATGGACTGGTGATGTCCGATAGAAACACCGAACTGTTGCCTCTGGTTCGCGTATCGTGCCGCTTCCTCAAGCGCGGCCTGTGCGATACCCACCGCCTGGGCGGCTATTCCGACTCTTCCAGTATCAAGCGCCATAAGTCCAATCTGAAGCCCCATCCCCTCTTTTCCGATCAGGTTTTCCGCGGGGATCTTACAATCATGGAGGCGGATGGAACTTACCGGATTTGCCCTCATACCGCAGAGGTCTTCAACATCGCCAACAACGAATCCCGGTGTTCCCCGCTCGGCCACAACAACACTGATTCCCCTGCGTCCGGCATTCGGGTCTGTCCTTGCGAAGATGAGGCAGATGTCCGCGACACCCCCGTTGGTCACAAAGGCCTTGTTCGCGTTTACTACGAAATGATCATCGTTGCGGATTGCAGTGGCCTCGATTCCTGCAGCGTCGGAACCCGCGTTTGGTTCGGTGAGGCCGAAGGCGCCTATCTTCTCTCCGCGTGCCAGTTGAGGTATCCATCGCTCTTTTTGTTCTTCTGTTCCGAAGGCCAGGATGGGATAAACGGCAACGCTGTTATGGACTGTTACGCAAAGCCCGAGGCTCCCGCACGTCCGGGAGATTTCCTCGATGGTAATTACGTAACTCATGGCGTCCATCTCCGCGCCACCGAGTTTCTTCGGAGCCTGAATCCCGAAGTAACCGAGTTTCCCCATCATCTCGACAATCTCCCAGGGGAAACGGGCTTCCCTGTCAATCTCGCCGGCGATGGGCATGATCTCACGGTCGCAAAATGCGCGGACGGAACGCCGCACGGCGCGATTTTTTTCTGTCAGGAGTGTATTCATAAACCCTCGTGTAATTTATATAATAACGCCATTTTGATAAAGGTGATTGGCGGGGCGAAAAGGAGGGAAACTACCAGAATTTGAAATGCGAGTCAATCCTTCTGTAAATCGGTCTGAAATATCTTTCCGGGGTTGAGTATCTCACGAGGATCGAAGATGTGCTTGATTTTCTTTTGAATGCGGATGCTTTCCGTAGAAAGTTCCATCGGAAGGAACCGTTTTTTGGTAATCCCTATACCATGTTCACCGGAGATGGTCCCGCCCATTGACAGCACTTTTTTCAACAGATTTGCGATTCCTTCATCTATCCTGTCCCTGCATTCCCTGTCCTCCGCAGTGATATTTATATGAATATTGCCATCTCCGGCATGGCCGAAAGAGAAGATTCTCATCCCGTACTCTTCTTCAAATCCGCGCAGACAGTCGACGAGCTCCGCAATCTTGCCTATTGGGACGACGACATCCTCGTGCAGATAGAGAGGATATCTGTCTTCAATCCGCAGAGAGACCTCCCTGCGAATCTCCCATATCCTGGCCCTCTTGAGAGAATCGGGGGCCATGACGACACTGTTCGCGCCCTGCTCTATGCAAATCCCGCCGATAGCCTCCATCTCCTTTTCTATCACATCCTGGGCGCCGTCTGTTTCAATGATGAGCATGGCCTTTGCCGACCTTGCCTCTTCGAAAGGAAGAAGATCTCCCGTTATCTCCAGACATCTGTCATCAAGAAACTCCACGGCACAGGGGACATGCCCCCGAGTCAGCATGGCGATAACCGCGTCCATGGCGGAGGGAAGCAGCGGAAAAAATGCGACCAGCGTTGTTAAAGCCCTGGGCTGTGGTATCAATTTAAGGATAAGTTTTGTAATTACACCAAGCGTTCCCTCTGACCCGAGCAACAGATGGCGTAAGTCGTAGCCTACCACGCCTTTCCTTGTCCGTACTCCGGCTTCGATTATTTCTCCTGATGGAAGTACCGCCTCAAGTCCGAGGACGTAATCTCTGGTTGTGCCATATTTAACGCAGGAGGGGCCTCCGGCATTAGTGGCGGCATTGCCGCCGATGGAACAGGTGTCCAGGCTCGCGGGATCGGGTGGGTAGAAGAGTCCTTCTTTCTTCACTGCATTCTGAAGGTCAAGCGTTATAACGCCCGGTTCAACCACGGCTATCAGATTGTCCTTTTCGATGGAGAGAATGCGATTCATTTTCGCGAGAGTCAGCACCACGCCTCCGAACAGCGGAACCGCCCCCCCCGCCAGGCCCGTGCCCAGTCCCCGCGGTGTGACGGGGAAGGAATATCTGTTTGCCAGGCGCAGCAACGCGCTGACCTGCCGCGACGATGTTGCTTCAACAACAAGTTCGGGAAGGTATGTGTCTTCTCCGGCGTCCTTTCCGAATTCGCAAAGCTTTTCAGGATCCCGGACAATGGCATCGAGGCCCGCGGCCTTTTTGATTTCGCTTAGAATTTCCGGTGTAATGGGTGAATATGAAGGCATAATCTCAGGGAGATTTAACTGTATTGTTCAAAACCTGGCAGTTGGAGCCGGCATTCCAGACGATGGAGCAACCAGGCGGCAACTGATGTCAGAAGAAGATAGATTGCCCCGATCACCAGGAAGGTCTCGGTGTATCTGAAGCTGTCTGAGGCTATTATTTTTCCCTCGCCGGTAAGCTCGATGCAGGTTATCATGTAGGCCAGAGATGAATATTTTATAAGATAGATTATCTCATTGCCGCAACCCGGAAGCGCCCGGCGAAATGCCTGGGGAAGGGTAACGAAGAGAACCATCTTGAGACTTGAAAAGCCGAGCGCCTGTGCAGCCATAGTTTGGCCTGTCTTGACGGACAGGAAGGCGCCGCGCACATACTCCGACTGGTAGGCCCCGCTGCACAGGGAAAAACCCAGCACCGCTGCCACAAAAGGAGACAGGTAGATCCCGATATAGGGAAGGCCGAAATACCATATGAAAAGCTGGACAACAAGCGGAAATCCCCGAAAAATAAGGACATAGCCATTAGCAATCGCCACAGTGAAGGCATTTCCGTATACCGTCAGCGCCCCGACAACGATCCCTATTATAAAACCAAAGATGGCAGAGGGAACAATCAACTTGACGCTGACAACAAAACCCTTCACAAGGGCGGACACCACTTCCGGTTGAAGAAAAAAGAGTTCTTCCATAATTAAGAAAAAGAGTTTCCGTACAGCTCGGTTATCTTGGAGCAGAATTCTCTGGTCCTGGCGTACTGCGCTTTATACAGTATTTTTTCAGGAGGGCCGGTCTCCACGATGGAGCCATCCTCCAGGAAAACAAACTCATCCGCCATTTCACTCGCGAATCCTATCTGGTGTGTGGACATAATCATCGTCATGCCACCTGATCTGACATCCCTTATGACATCCAGAACCTCTGATATAAGTTCAGGATCAAGAGCTGAAGTCGGCTCATCAAGCAGCATGATCTCCGGGTCCATAGCGAGGGCGCGCGCGATTGAAACACGCTGTTTCTGCCCGCCGGAAAGCTCGGCAGGATACTGATGCATATAGCTCTTGAGCCCGACCCTGTCCAATTCAAGGATGGCCCTGTCCTGCGCCTCGCCCTTGCTCATCCCCTTTACCCTTACCAGGGCTATCCGAACGTTGTGAAGGGCTGAAAGGTGGTCAAACAGATTAAAATCCTGGAATATCATCCCCACCTTCTGGCGGTAGTTGTAGATTTCCTTCTTTCTGGCGCGGACGATCTCCGTCCCGTCAAGCCATATTCGCCCTCTGTCTGGCTTGACCAGAAAATTTATGCATTGGAGGAAAGTGCTCTTCCCTCCACCGGATGGTCCCATGAGGACTTTGAGCTCCCCCTTGTTTATCGACAGGGAGGCATCCTTCAGCACTTCATTATCACCATACCACTTCGTCATATTTTCAATTCTGAGAGTAGGGGTATTGTCTGCCATATAAAATGTCCTTAAGAGGAATAACCTGAGATTCTTACTTTATTTTCCAATATTCGGAGACCCTTTGTCCCGAGATATGTCAGTATCAGGAACATAACGCCCGCCGCGAAATACAGAGGAAGCTGTTCATAGGTTCTTGAAGCCACGAAATGCGCGCGGGCCATTATTTCCGCGACACCGAGGGCGTAGGTGACCGCTGAATCTTTCAGAACGATGGAGTATTCATTTGACCAGCCGGGGATGGACAAACGCAGCGCCTGCGGAAGGATAATCAGCATGACCGCTTTTCTGTCACTCATACCAAGGGCGCGTGCGGCCTTCATTTGTCCTTCGGGCAGAGACATTATAGCACCCCTGAAGATTTGGGACTGGTAGGCGGAGGTAATGAGTCCGAGAACAATGATAGACACCGTAAATGCGGAAAGATTGATGTTTAAGAAGGAACACAATCCAAAATAGAAAAGAAACAGCAGTACGAGAAGGGGTACCCCGCGGAAAAACCATATATACACGCTTGCCAGGCGATGCAGCCACTTGCCGCCATAGACCTGTCCAACGGCGATGCTGATGCCCACCACAAGGCCCAACAGCATCGCTCCGATAACCACCGCTATGGTAACCAGCGATCCCTTCAGGAGGTAAGGCAAAGCTCCGTATAGTATGCTCAGGCTTTCCATCATTCAAACCTACCAACTTATAAAACATGGAAGGCATCAGGGTGCCCCCTGATGCCTTCCAAACAAGATCCTTGATTGGTCAGTGCCCTGCAATAATGGATGGGCACTACCTGTTATTTCAGCTCGTATTTCTTTTTCAATTCTTCCCAGTATGGAGAAGCCATCAGCTTCTTCAGTCCTTCATTCATCGTATTGAGAAGTTTGGTGTCTTCCTTGCGGACGGCATATCCGAAATCCTCTCTCGCCATGCCGAAAGTCCCGATAATCTTGACAGGTTTCTTTCTCATGGCGTCTTGAGCCGGGGCATCATCCATGGCGGCCCCTACGATGCGGCCGTTCAGGATATCTTCTATCGCGAGGGGCGCCGAGTCATATTCCACGAGCGTAAAATCCTTCCCCTTCTTGATCAGGTTTTCTTTGATCCATTTTGCTTCGGTGGTGCCCCTCTGAACCCCAACCTTGTTTCCACTGGACAGCAACTCATCCACCGACCGGGTGCAGCTCTTTGGAGCTACGATCACCTGAGCAATCTTCCAATAGGGAATGGTAAAGTTGACCTGTTCTTTTCTCTTGTCGGTTATACTCATTCCGGAGGCCACCATATCGATCTTCTTCGCGCGCAGGCTCGGAATAATACCGTCCCAGTCCATAGGCTGGTGTTTTACTTTGAAGCCCATTCCCTTTGCGATCCAATCGACAGACTTCACATCAAACCCGTCCGGAGCGCCGTTTTTGTCAACAAATGCAAAGGGGGGAAAGTTGGCATCAATACCATTGATATATACCTTTTCAGATGCCGGTTCCTGCTTAAAATAATAAATACCGCCTGCAATGACGATGACCACCAACAAAATCAGAGCCCAAAGAAATTTCTTGCCCATAGAACAATCCTCCTTTTTGAATGTAATAGCTTTTTAACTCTGTGCCGGACAGGTGAGCAGTAAACTTCTCTCCGGCAAAAGATATGGTGGAGATGAGGGGGATCGAACCCCTGACCTCGGCATTGCGAACGCCGCGCTCTCCCATCTGAGCTACATCCCCGTTGAAGCACTGCTAAGCGCCGAACACCGTTCCCTATCCCATATTACGAGGATATGTCAAGAGTTTGTTGGTATACATCCTGATGATTTCAGGAAAAGACACCCTTAGACTTTGCGTTATTGTATGTTTCCCGGGCCTTATCATGGAACCCCTCAACCTCACATGATTTAACAAGACCTATATAGTAGAAGGGATTCTGAGGGTCGGCTGAAACAGCTTTCTCGAAGGCATTTATGGCCATCATATGGTTACGCTCATTGGCAAGCATATTCCCCAGACGGTTATAATACGCCCCCCTCGAAGTGGGATCGAGGTCTGTCGCGGTTTCATACGACAAGTTGGCATCATCCAGCTTTTCCTGTTTGATAAAAACATCGCCGAGTGCGCAGTGGATAAGTGGTTGATCCGAAAGGCATTCCAGGGACCTTTTCAGGTATATTTCTGCTCGTTCATATTGTTCTGCCTGGAAAAAGGCAACGCCCAATTCACCGTGAAATTTGGGTGCATCTAATGGTTCTATCGAAGCAGCATTGCTATAGGCATCTTCAGCTTTGTCAAAATCTCCGGCGGCCAGATGCGCATTGCCGAGATTACAGAAAAAAGACGGGGCATCCGGTTCCCTCTCTGTAAGCATCATAAAGATATCAACCGCCTTATCTGCCCTTCTCGCCTTGAGATACGAACTTCCAAGGGTGAACAGGAGGGAAAGATCGTCGGGCTGGACGGCAACCGCAGATTCGCAGATGGCAACGAGACTCTCATAGTTGCCTTCATCTCTGTATATCTTTACCAGCTCATCAAAGGCAAAGCCTGTGAAGGTTTTTCTTTGCAGCTCTTTTTCCAGTAGCCTCTCGAGGCAGAGCACGGCATCGGATATCCCCCCGCTGTCGCGGTAGGCGCAGGCCAGGGACATGGCTATCGAATCGTCTTCAGGGTTCATCTCAGCCAGTTTACGGTAAAGCGAGATTGCCTCATCATAACGTTCCTCCCGCATGCGCTGATCAGCAAGGTCATAAAATTCATCAATTTCCGTTCTTTTACTCATAATCAACTTCCCGATTAGAGGCTACCCCATCGTTTAAACAAAAACCAGGGGGTTGCGACCTGATCAGCCCCAACCCCCTGGTTTTTCTATGGTGCCGGAGCTCGGAATCGAACCGAGATGGACTTGTGTCCGGGGGATTTTGAGTCCCCTTTTTGGCATTTCCCATAATTTCCTTTTACCACAAAAAACCCTTGACATTCAAAGGGATTTCTTTTATCTTCTTTCATAAGGCGTCACTTAAAAACACACCGTTTCAGCAATGAAAGCGGGACAGGAGCGGGACTGGAACGCGGGGGATTCTTAAAAAATCATGTAAAAAAAGCGGGACAGTCCCGTGCTTTCATCGGGGACTATCACAGAAGGGAGGCATTGACAATGGCGAAGTGGATCAAAACGAACTTTCCAGGGGTCCGTTATCGAGAACATGAAACCCGAAAGAACGGAGTCAAGCGCGATCAATATTTCACCATCCGTTATAAGTTGGTCGGGAAAGACCGCGAAGAGGGCCTTGGATGGGCGTCAGAGAACTGGACAGCGGCGAAGGCATATGACCGCTTGAAGGAATTGAAGGAAAACCGGAAGGCCGGGAAAGGTCCGCAAACCCTGGCCGAAAAGCGGGAAGTTGAGGACAAGCGGAAAGAGGCCGACAAGGAAGCGCAAGATCTGGCCGACAAGGAAAGCGTCACCTTCGGTCAGTATTTTGAAAAGGTCTATTTCCCCACTTTTGAAATCGGAAGGAAAAAAGACACGACCCGGAAGGGAAAAGAGCATTTCAAAAACTGGATTTCCCCTGTTATTGGGAACATTCCCCTGAAAGACGTTAAGCCCTTCGCCATTGAGAAGATCAAAAAGAATGTCCTGGCAGCGGGAAAGACCCCCCGGAGCCTTCAATATGTTTTTGCCACTATCCGGCAAGCCTGGAACATGGCGAGGCGTGACGGGCTTGTTTTGGGCGATTCACCTACCAAAAGCGTCAAGATCCCAAAAGTGGACAATCGGAGAGTCCGCTTTTTAAGTCACGATGAAGCCGAAACCCTCTTGAAAGCATTGCAGACCAAAGACCACTTGACGCATGACCTGGCCTTGCTAAGCCTTCATACCGGGTTGCGCATGGGGGAAATGGCAAGTCTGAAATGGAGCCATATTGACCTTGACAGGGGAATCATCAGAGTCATGGACCCAAAAAGCGCGGAAGGCAGAGCCGCTTTCATGACCGAAAAAGTAAAGACTATGTTTGAGGTCATGAAGCGCCGGGAGCCGGGCGATTACGTTTTTACCAGAGGCGGCGACGAACCATTGAAAGACACCCCCAGGGAATTTTCCGAGGTTGTGGCGGGCTTGGGTCTTAACAACGGCATTACAGACCGGCGGCAAAAAGTTTGCTTTCACACTTGTCGACACAGTTTTGCGAGCTGGCACGTTACCGCAGGGACCGACCTTTACACGGTCAAAGAACTTTTGGGTCATTCGGTTATTGCCATGACGGAGCGGTATAGTCACCTTGCACCGGGAACATTGCAGAACGCTACACGGACCCTTGAAAGGGCTATTGACAACGCCGGACAGAAAAAGACCGATGCCGGGCAGGTTGTGAACTTTAAGCAATAGGGGATAGACCGACGGGCCGAACGGCGGCGAACCCTGGCCGCCTTCCCCTTCTAACCACAGGGGCCGCATAGGGGGCGGGCAATGGCAATTTCAGAGCAAGACAAACTGTACGGCGATCTTATTGTTGACTTTGTAAATGCTAAGACAACCGATGAGGCGGGACTTGCCTATCTTGACAATGTGGCTAAGACATTTAATGTTCCTTCGAATGGTTTAAGGAAAGCAAAAGAGCAGTTTACAAAAACAAAGGACAGCATAAAATCTTTGAATGTGCATGAGAAGAAAGTATTTGATGCAATATTGTCAGAAAATGAATATTTTGGAAAAGTTTGTGAGTTAATTGACGAAGGTGTATACGTCAACCAAGCTAACAATAATAACCTGTTATCTTATGAGGGTTTCGATATAGAAGAAAATTCAATTGCCTTTCACGAAAATTCCACTATACCAATTGAGGAGTTAAAAGATGAAGATGAACTGTGGTTTGAATTTGACATATCGGAATCGAGTAAGGACTATGTTGTGGAGGTAACGCATTTACTGACCAACTACTCTGTTTCTCCAGATGGCATTGGAAAAATTAGTGATATATGCGAAAATATAGAGGGTGAGATTAAAGCAACTAGGAGATTGCAAGCACTCAAAAAATTCATATCAGTGGGTAAATACAAAGAACTCGTTAAATTAAAAGACGATTATTATGTAATGTTGAAAGAGCATGACTTTATCAAAATGATTCAATCCCAGTTAAAAAATATGCTTCGACAAATCATTGAAAATGGGACTATCGTTGGTAATGAGATTTTAACAAATTATATTGAGCGCTATAACGTATTTCGTTCTCACATTACTTACTTGGAACTTTCAACAGACGGAGAAATCGAAGAAAAAGCGTTGTTTATGCCAGAATATTTCATCGAAAGCGGGATAAATGCCAGACCAAGAAGACGTTATGAATTTCCTATTGTACACTACGTTGTTTCATATTTTAAAACATCAAAGAACGCTGAATATATAAAACAATGCCCGTACTGTGAATATTTTTTTCTTGCAACCAGCAAGAATAGAGCAAGGTGTTATGCCCCTGAATGCGAGAGAGCATACCAGCGAGACAAAAAACGGAAACAGCGGGAAAACGACCCATTGAAATACGTTTAAATGTCCCCTGAATTTTTGCTGTCCCCTGAATTTCAAGAGACGTAACATATTGTAAAGACTAATCTTTTATTGACATTTTAGTGCATAATGATAAAGTTAAGCCTCCAAAGGAAAACAAATTTTTCTTATAGGAGGCTATCTTATGACAAAGCTACACGCACCATCCTTTCAACTCATGGCCGACAAGTGGCCATCACCGTTCGTAGCCCGCCAGGAGGTCGAAAGATTCACCGGCGGGATCGTTAACCCAAAATACATCGCAAATCTTGATTCACAAGGCTTGGGACCTGAAGGCCGCATCCGCGTAGGGCGTAAAATTGCGTATCCCGTGAGCGAGTTCATCCAATGGCTCGAATCTCGTTCGGTGAAGGTGGTCAATGATGAATAGCGAGGGCATAGAATGGATAAAGAAAAACGGGAAGCGGTCGAAGGGGAAAAAGGATCTCATCAAATACCTTGAAGGCGGGAAACTCACCTATAAGCAGGCAACTCAAGCAAAGTGTTACGAGTGCATGGGATACTGCATTGATGGATTGTTAGATTGCGAGATTCCCGATTGTCCCCTGTATCAGTTCAGGCCATACAAAAAATAGGTCATGCTGTCAATCAGGAATACCCCTTCTTTGCTCTGTAGACCCCCAAAAAAGAGGTTTTACGGACATAAACAAGGAACCGAAGGTAAGGGTAAGGGTTAAGCACAGAGATATTTTTAAAGGTATATATCTATGGACAAACAAACTTCCCAAAAGAAAAGGTACAATCTCAAAAAAAGAAAAGTCTATATAGAGGGAGATTTGTTTGAATCAGAAGCATACAAGGCTCTCAGCGCCAAGGCTGCATGGGTATTGTTAAGATTTCTTCAAAAGCGCGAATGGTCATACCCAGGGAAGAAAAAAAGCAACCCTATTTACAACAATAAAGGGCTTGTCTTTACCTATGACGAAGCTAATTATTTTGGAATAAGCACAAGTTATTTTAACGATATTATCAAAAAACTCGTGGCAGTTGGATTCATTGATATTGAACATCAGGGCGGATTCTTTGGTCGTGATTTCTCGCGTTATAGTTTATCCGAAAGATGGCGTGACTATGGAACGCCAGGTTTTAAAAAAGTGGAAAAGAAAAGAGTATTGCAGGCGGGTCTTGATGTCAGAAGTTGGCAAAATAAAAAAACAAAAAATGCTACGGAAAAGCGTAGTTATGTGACTACGGAAAATCGTAGTTATCAGTAACTCTTGGTGAATTAGGGGTACCGGAAAACCGTAGTTATTGGAAAATAGAGAAATAGCGAGGAAATCATTGACGGTAAAGGTAATGACAAAAGTTCAGTTGGGTTTAGCTTGATTTTTCTTGTCCTTCCGGTTTTCCGTAGTCTTTATAGTATTACCATACATAGTATGTTTCAAAAGGTTCTTTTTATCGTATCGAGAAACTATTATCTTGTACCTTGCGCGCGCGTGTCGTGTCGGGAAGATCTTTTTTATGGTGGTGTGTGGTGACTCGAAACTGTCTAATAAATAGAAATAATGAGAGTTTTCTTCTTCGTTGCTGGTTACTTTGGTTATCTCTCTTTTTTGTATTGGGATGCAGCAATGTCACACTGTCTAAGGATTCAAAATAATGGAGCATTTCTTTTTGTCGTTGACAATGTTGGTAATCGCTTTTTGTTTTTTCAACCCATATGGTCGATAGGCGGCAAAAGAACATGGTTTTTATGTCCACACTGCAACAGGCGCGTGGCTCTTTTATACGGAGCTGGCAAATATTTCTTATGCCGTCACTGTTACAATCTTACATATGCCAGCCAGCAGATACAGCGTTACGAACGGCTCATGGAGAAAGCAAGGGGGATTAGGCAGCGTCTTGGCGGCAGCGCTAATTTGTCAGAGCCATTTCCCGAAAAGCCGAAGGGCATGCACCGGAAAACATATTATCAATTACGACAAAAAGCCGGACAAGCAAATCATTCCTCCTTGGTATTAGCGGCGCAACAGTTTGGTTATGATTGGCTATGATCAAAAAAGGGACCCATCTCATGCGCCAGAAAAAGACTCTGTCGTGCGCGGGTATCGTTCCCACAAACTCTTTTTCTATCGAGTGAAAGTATTCTTTTTATAGTGTAAGAAAACTCCTTTTTTATCGGGGGGTAATATTCTTACTTATGGTGTACGGTGATTCCTCTTTTTTGTAGTAGTGCGCGTCTATTTCAAGCTGTCTAAGAATATTAAATAATAGAAGGTTTTGCCTATGGTGCTGTCTATTTTGGCTATGTCTCTTTTTTAGGGTTTCATTGTCAAGCTGTAAGCCGGCAAATGCTCGATTTATTTATCATGAAAACCCCGGCTGGCCACAACCTAACAACCTTGCAATGCTGTCGTTGTGTCAACCTATCTGTCAATTTCGTCAACCCCCTTTTGTGAAAAAGATTCACTTGACGGATATACGAAGAATAGCAAAGGGGTCGGGGGGACATGCGGGAGTAAATGCAGGGCTTTGTATCTTTATCGAAAGGGTAGTGTCTCAGTTTGAAAGGAGAAAAATGGTATGATAAAAATATTGATAAAGATTATTCAGTATGTTAGCTTTACCAAAATCAATAGACGGGAGGGTGATGTCATGGAGTTTGACAGAAAAAAGTTCAAAAATTTCGTCCATTATATTAGCCATAAGTGTAAAAACCCCGATTACCTTGGATCTACAAAGCTAAATAAAATACTTTGGTATTCCGACACTGAAGCCTACCGCTTATTGGAAAAGCCTATAACGGGCGAAACGTACAAAAAGCAGGGTTTCGGTCCCGTTCCCCATCATATTCTGGGCGTATTGGAAGAATTACAGGACGAAGGGAAAATGGTTGTTAATGATGTAAACTTTCACAAATATGATAAGAAGGAATTTATATCATTGGAAAATCCAGATACTTCGAGTTTTAGCCAACAGGAACTTGATATAATTGACAGAAATATTAGCGATATCTGTATCAACCATACCGCCAAGTCTATAAGCAACAAAAGTCATGATCGAATCTATGAGCTTGCTAATCAGAGAGAAGAAATTCCATACGAGGCAACCCTTGTTGCTACTTTGGGCAAGATAAATAAAGATGACGTTCAGTGGGTTAAAAATATAATGGAAGAAAAATACTCTCAATGAATATCAAAGCAAGAACGATCATTGAAGAAGAATGCGTTAGAAAAGAAATAGATAGTGCTAGGAATAACAGTAAAAGAATTGAGAAGCTATGGGATGGGTTGGTGTTCAGACTTGCAAGGGGTCCAGAGGACGGAACGGCAATTTCTCATATGGGGCGTACCGAATATGCAATGAAGGTTGATCCAGATATTCGACCACCGGAATTGCCAGGAATAGTGGCAGTTTATACATATAACGAAGATGAGGTAAATGTCTCGTTTCTGAAAATATATTCACTACCCCAATAACCTAATAATATCTTCTAACGTCCACACATGATCCGAAATCCCAGCTTCCATTGCCGGGTAACTCTCTTTCTATCCGTAATCCTCAATCCTGGTAACTGTCACCACTGAACAGTTGTAGGTGAACTCACTGTAAGGAAGCATATCGTGCGCCAGGGTAATGCTCTGTCACACGAGTATGCATTAGTAGCAAGGCCCGCCGCCAGAAATAAAGACTCTGTCACGCGCCTTGCATGGGTAGTCCGCACCCAGGGCGTGCATGGAATGCATCTCGCGTGCCGGAAAACGCCCCGTCACACGGCATGCAGAGACTCCTGCCCTCGGTGCTATATTAAGTACCCTTGCGGAGGCGGCGGGTTCCATCTCTTGCGTTACTGCTTGCGTTTGACTTTGGGGCAAAGGTCGCTCCGTCCGGCAAAGCCGATAAAGGCCTTTATCGTTCTTTGTCTGGCGGTCATGCAGCCTGCAAAAAAATACAGCAGGCTCCCCGCCAGCCAGATTCCCGGACTCCGCTAAACATAAAAAGTGCTTTATGTTACCCTTTGCCCTGTGCCACTGCGGTGCTTCTGTGATTATA
>CAZINZ010000027.1:0-32410 GCA_964540715.1 uncultured Syntrophaceae bacterium
TAGAATTTCCTGTCACCTTAACAAAGAACGTCGCGGCAGGGTGTTTGACAAGATGTTTGTTCAGATCCAGCTTGCCTTCGATGTAATCCTCCGCGGGGGAAGGAAACCCTGCTGAAACCGAAGCCATGAACAATGGCCGCCTGCTTCTTGTTGATTGATCCGGGTGGTATATGGTCTGTACTTTCATAGCGACCTATATATTAAATATCTCTTGATTTTTCAATTTGATAATCTCTTTGCGTAAAGAAGCGCCTGGCAATAATCTGATTCTCGCATCACTCGACAATAGTAAAATATGAACCCGACCCCGATTTTCCTAATATTCATAACGAACAGTTACCATCACGATGTCGTTATCTTCAAAGTAATAGAAGATCGAATCGCTCCCCCAGGTCGATCCTCTGTCACCCCGGATGACTGCATATCCCAACTCGACAAGAAACCCGTTCTGGAAGTCATATCCTATCTCCGGCCAGAATATCTTCCCACCATGTTTCGTATCGAAGATGCCCTTGACCGTCGCCTTGATCCGGCCGTCGAAATAGCTGTCTTCAAGCTTGCAGGTGACAATATCAGTGATGGCCGGCTCATAGATACCGTTCTCCAGATACTTTGACTGGAACCACTCAAAGGTAAAAACCGTGTCGCCCGTGTGACCCTCTATCAGGCGGCTCAGGGGGATAAAGTAGTTGAAACCGGCGGCGTAGGATATGTAGTGGACCTTATCGATTTCAAAGGGCTGCATCAGATCCGCGATACTGGTGATATCCCTCTCGACGATCCCCGCCTTGTCGGGGGAATAGGCGGCCTCGAACTGCACTACAAGGTCGCCCAGCGCCGCGGAAAAATCGATGCCGAACACGCTGACAATGGAGGCTTGTGACTTGATTTGAAGCACGGGGGTGGTGCCCTGGAAGATGACCCCGTCCGGAAGGAAGAGCTGGCTTTTATCCGGCCCGCGGTATCCGCTCAGGGACATATCGACCCCTCCCATGCTGGTTGACAGTCGTGCGCCGTATCCGACGTTGTCGATATCGATGCCGAGCCTCTCAGGTTCATCAAATACAATCGGCATTAAAAAGCTGTCGACCGTGAGCGCCCAGAAATTCCCCTCGGGCGCAGTAATCGGAGGTATATGCACCGGCACAAAGACGGCTTCCAGCGTAAAGTCGCCGAGGAAGAACATACCTGACAGAGAGGGGACCCCTGCCTTGTTCTCGTCGTCATCCCTGAAAAAAAGCTCCCGCGTATCGGACGGATTGAAATATGATGTCGGATTGAAGGCATCGGCTGTGCCCCAGCCGTATATCTGATTTCCCGCGCGCAGCCTGAAGTCTCCCCTGTTATAGTTCAGATACAGTTCGTCAAAGGACAACTCGGCCTCTCGTGAGGAGAATCTCAGGTTTCTCGACACCCCTTTATTTTTCGTGTATCTGTAGTGATCATCCGCTCTCTGGTTCATGTATGTCTGGAACAGATAGATATTCGAGACGGAAAAGATGGACAGGTCCTCCGTCCCATACCTCATCTGGAGGCGGTTTCTGATCTCGTTTTTCTTGTTTTTGTCCTTGAAACTCTGGCCCGTGCCGGTATTGACAAAGGTTTGAAACTCTGTGAATCCGCTGTAGGTAAATTCAGGACCGATGTCATCTTCTTCATACATCTCCGGATTTTCGTCAAGTACACCCTGAGACTCTTCCGATGCACCCATTTTCCCACCGGAGACAGCCACATCCATCTGCATGTGTTCCGCTGATTCACCGGGAAATGATTTCCCCGTCTCTCCTGCCGCTATGACACGACGATCAAGGGTCTTGATAAAAACGGATTTTCTTTCCGCCTTCCGATACCGGCGCGCCACACGCTGCGCTTCGGCGATATCATCGTACACGCCGAGAAAAACCGAATGCCACATCCTGCCGTGTGCATCCTTCCATGAATAGACATCCGGTTTGTATCCCTTATGGCTGAGCCTTTTCGCCAGATTCCGCGCATTCTTCTCCACCAGACATGCGGATACCTGAGCGGCATACACCGTTGCCATCTCATTCGAGGGATTGAGTTTCGTGGATATGTTTACCGGAGAGGCGGTTTCCGAGGCATGGGAAAAGCAGTCAGAATCTACAGACAACAGTCCCGGACTGATGATAAAAAGGGCGACGAGAAGCGTCAGCCATGCTGTTCGGAAACACATGTTCATCGCTATACCCAACATCCATGTAACTGTCCGGAATCAGAAGAGTGAATTCTTCCCGAAGTCCCGAAACGTGAAGATCATACACTAAACCGGATGGCAAGTATATCCCCATCCTTGACTATATAGTCTTTCCCTTCGAGGCGAAAAAGTCCCTTGTCATGAACCCCTTTTTCGGAACCGCAGGCGATCAGGTCGTCGTATGAAAAGCACTCCGAGCGAATAAACCCTCTGGAAAGATCCGAATGAATGACCGCAGCAGCTTCCACCGCGGACTGGCCTTCATGTATATTCCATGCCCGCACTTCATCGGTTCCGACTGTAAAGTAACTGATAGAACTCGAAATTTCATACGCCGACCGCTTTAAGCGATCCCTGGCGGATTCCTTTATCCCCATGTCTTCCATGAAAAGCTGCCGCTCATCATCATCGAGAGTGGACAGTTCCATCTCAAAGGTTCCGGCAAATTCGACCACGGGGTGCCTCTCGCTGATCTCTTGCAACAGCTGCTGATCTTTCCCGAATGTATCCTCGCTCGAGTTCAGCACAATCAGGAGTGGTTTTGCCGTCAGAAACTGGAACCCGCTCATCATTTTTTGTTCGTCTCTGCCAAGTTCTATCTCTGCAATACGTCTGCCACCGTTCAGGCAATCCAGGATCTCCCGCAGGATCTTTTCCTCCAGTTGAGATGCGGGTGTTTTCTGCCCTCGCTTATGGCTAAGCCCGATCTTCTCCAGTCGTTTTTCACAGATTATCAGATCGGAAATCAACAGCTCTGTTTCCATCTGTTCAATATCATCGATCGGCGTGGGTGTTTCATCCAGTACATTCGTGAAGTTTCTAACTACAAGCGCCAGCGTATCGACATTTCTCATCATTCCAATGGAGGCATCCGGAATTGATGTTTTTCCCGTTAAATCGCGTGCAAGTCCCGCAAAATCTACAAACTGCACTGTCGCGTAGATTGTCTTTTGAGGTTTATACATCTCAGAAAGGCGCGTTATCCTTTCATCAATAACATCCACAACAGCAACATTCGGCTTGGACTTTGCGTCCGTGTAAGTAGTTACCTCTGCCGCGCGTCCTGTCAACGCGTTGAAAATCGTCGTCTTGCCGGAATTCGGCAGACCTATTAATCCTATCTCCATAACTCTTTCCTCTTATACAAACACAGCCCACGCAATAGCATAAAAAATTGCGGGCAAAAAGTTCCCTATACGTATTTTTGTTATTTTCAAAAGGTTCATGCCTATCCCTACGATCAGCAATCCACCGGTGACTGTAACAGCGTTGAGAACGTCCGGGTCTTGCATAAACAACAGGTGTGACGAAAGGAGGGTAACGCTTCCCTGAACCAGAAACACGGAAATCGCTGAGAAAACTACCCCGATACCAAATGTCGACGCGAGGGGTATCGCAATCACGCCGTCAAGGAGAGACTTAACATAGAGTGTTGTCGAATCGCCGATAGTACCATCCTGTATGGAACCCACAATCATCATCGCGCCCGTAAGGTAGAGGACGGAAGCGGACATGAATCCTTCCGCAAAGGTCGAAGAATTCGAGCTGGTACGTTCTTTAAGCCACCCCCCGAGGCGTTCAATCCAATACTCAATCCTGAGCAGTTCTCCGGTTACCGCGCCGACCAGCATACAGCCGATGGTCACGATAAGGTCCGTCACGGTAAGGGCCATCTGTATCCCGACCAGCAGAACGGAAAGCCCGAGCGCCTGGACCATGATCGTCTTGATTCTGTCGGGGAGGTGTTTCCCTACGGATATCCCTATCAGGCCTCCCGCAATAATAGCTGCTGTGTTAACCAGTGTTCCGTTCAACAGTATGCCCTTTCTTTGATTTATTTCGTTTATCTGTCAGGCGTGAAAACTCGACTTGCCAGAGCAGAGAGCCCCTTTTATTGCAGGACATATCTATTGTCAATGATTATCGGGAAATAATTTAATTTTGTATTCACGATACCTTTGTGGTAAATCCTCCCTCGCATTCGGATGTCTATGGTAAAAGGAGAGCACTGTGCGAGAACTTCCCGAAAAAATAATCGATTTTCATGTCCATCTCTTTCCCGACAAACTGTTCAAGGCAATCTGGAAATACTTCTCGGCATCGTATGGCAGGAACGTTATCCATGAACTTTACTATAAGGAATGTATCGATTATCTGTATGAGAAAAATGTCGAATATATCGTCTATTCAAATTATGCCCACAAAAAGGGGGTCGCAAAGGGGCTTAACGAATGGAACCTGAAGGTGCTGGAAGAGTATCCTGAACTTTACTGTTTCGCGGCATATCATCCCGACGATGATGACGCCCTTGATATGGCGAGAGATCTCCTTGACCATCCAAGGATACTCGGCTTCAAGCTCCAGCTTCTTGTGCAGATGTTCTATCCGCATGATGAAAGGCTCTTTCCCCTGTACGAAATGGTCATCGACAAAGGGAAAAGACTCCTTTTCCACGTCGGAACCGGACCCGTAGGAAACAGCTTCGTCGGCATAGATAATTTCATACAACTTCTTGAAAGATATCCCGACCTGCCTGCAAATGTGGCGCACATGGGCGCATTAGAATACGGGGGTTTTATCAGTCTGCTGGATCACTTTCCAAATATCTGCCTTGATACGACCTGGGCATTCCTCCCACAGTCGGGTTTTATGTTCGATCAGAAAAAAGAGGTACTTGAGATCCATAAGGACAAAATTCTCTATGGATCGGATTTTCCCAATCTTATCTACCCGAGAGAGAACGAGATTGACTGCCTGCTGGATCTCAACCTGTCGCACGATTTTTACAACAAGGTGTTCAGGGAAAACGGGATTGCACTCCTGGGAAAATAGGAATGTTTAAAAAATGCATCCAGTCCCGACAATGAAGACTGTTATTCTCGGGTTATTTTATATGCACAGGTAAAGGAACCTCAAATGCCTGAAAAAGCTTCGCCTGCTTTTGGGTAACCTCACCCCAATGCCCTCGTTTTCAGATCACCGGTTACCCTTAACCGCTCTGCAAGATGGTCAAATAGATAGGCGGCTCCATAAAAGAGACGGGTACTGACCTCGCTGGCGGGTCTATGCCCGCGTTTAGCGTGAGATCCCTCCGCTGTATTATCAAGAATAATTCGATTTCATCCCTCCAAAAGCCTCAAATATTCCTTTGCCGATTCGTAACAGACCCCGGCAATAAAATTGATAAAAGCCGTGTTTTCGCCCTTGTGTGTTTTGTCCAGAGTTTCCAGGTAATCTCTCCGAAGTACAGGGGGTATGATTGCCAGGAGATAACCACCCTGAAGCAAGGCAAGATTCATCAACAATCGTGCCGCTCGTCCGTTGCCGTCAATGAAGGGGTGAATGGTCACGAGGTCTTTATGGATTATCGCCGCAAATTCAACGGGGTGAAATTTCGCTTTGGCCTCTGGTATTCCGGCGATGAATGACTTCATCAATTCAGGTATTTTGTCAGGTGCCGGGGGGATGAAATCCGTCCCGGTTATAATGACCTTTCGCTTGCGATATTTCCCCGCCTGCTTCTCATCAATACGGTAACAGAACAACCGGTGAAGCTCCTTGACGTCCGCCTCTGTTATGTTCTGACCCTTTGCCAACCGGTAAAGCAGGTCATAGGCTTCCGAATGTCCCAGTGCTTCCATATGATCCTTCACGGGCTTCCCCGCTATGGTCATGCCGTCCTCTATGACGATCTTCGTTTCCGTTTCCGTCAGGGAATTCCCTTCCAGTGCGTTGCTTGAATAGGTCATCCCTATTCGGAAGTATTCCCGGACCTGTTTGATCATATGCGCATCAAGGGGCCTGTGGGCATCAATTTTAACCCTCAGAGCGTCGATCTTCTCAAATACAGGTTTCGTCATGTCTAATCCTTTCTATGCAGTTGCCGCATCGTTTTTTTTATCCTTGCCTTTCGCCGCATCCTGGATAATGTCCCCGGCCAAGGCAGACGCCTTTTTAAGGGTTTCGTCTCTAAGGAATCAAGAATAAATAAGTTATACAGATTGCGCCGTAATTTTGTTTGTTTTCAAGGCGTGTTGAAGCACGCATAACGGGTTATGTAAGCTTTGATACAACACAGGAAACAAGCAAAAGGACAAGCAAGGTGTATGAGTTATTTCTTCTTGCTGACTAAGAACCATAAAAGCCTATTTCTTTCGCAAACTCGAACTGCCGCTGCCAGGGTACGTGTGGATGCGTCCCGGTAATGAGGTTCTCCCCTATCTCTCGCAATGACTCACGATCAATTGTGACCGGATGATATCCCCCGATAAACCCAATGTCGGGTATCATGACTTCTTCTTTTCCGGGTATACAGTCACAAGTAGGGGTAATATTGAGCAGAGCGTTTATAAGGATTGTTCTTTCACTTATTTGTTTCCATAAGGCCGCTGCGGTCTCGACAAGTTTTTCCTGAAACACCTCGAAATCACTGGAAAAATGGATCTTAAGGGCCATCACGGGGCACATTGCTATACACTGCGCGCAGCCGATGCACTTTTCAAGGTCGTAGGTGGGAAATTCATTGTCGATCATCTGCGCGGCGCCGGTTGGACAGATATCGACACAGACGCCGCAACGGGTGCATTTATGTTCACGAAGAGACGGATAGGCATCGGCATGCATGCGCTGCTTCTGCGCCCGTGAGGCAAATCCCATTGAAATATTCTTGATCGCGCCGCCGAAACCCGCTTCAAGATGTCCTTTAAAGTGCGAGAATATAACGAAACCCTGCGCCTTTTCTATAACCGATGCCACTTGTACCGTAGAAAAATATTTTATGTCGCAGGGGATGTCCGATACTTCATTTCCTTCAAGACCATCGGCAATCATCACATTACAACCGAGAAACTCCTCGGTGTACCCATGCTTTGCAGCAGTTTCAAGGGAATCCTCTCCCCTCCTGCGCCCTCCTGAATACAGGACCGTTGTATCAAATATGAAGGGGGTTGCTCCCTTACTCTGAAGCCATCTGACAATCTCCCGCGCGTATTCAGGGGACAGGTAACTGTGGTTTCCAAGTTCACCCCAGTGGAGTTTAATCCCGACAGAATCACCCTCGCGAAAAGGATGTTCCATCTTCTCTAACAGACTTTTCAATGCCCCCAGGGCATCCCCCCCGGATTCCTGTATTTTAAAAAACAGATGGTTCATAATGTAAAAAGCCCTTTCACGATAAGGCGTTGACCCTTTCGTTCACTTCTCTCCAGTCCTGATTTATTATTAAAATACCCGCAAAGGATACCATTATGATCGTAATGAAATGAGGACGTTTTTCCCACGACGAAAGTATAAAAAGAACACCACTGATAGTCAATGGAATAATGACCACAACATATGACATGGAAAGTCGATGATCGAGAAGACATTATTGAGGGAAAAAGCATAAACTCTTTGACATCACATAAATATATTGATAATTTACAAACCTAGAGTATGATCATAGAGTATGACTGCTGGTTCTTTAAATTCTGAGGCACAAAGGAGGTGCAGCTATGAAAGCAAGGAAAATTAAAGACCACATTTACTTGATGGGATCTGTGGACTGGGACAGGCGTCTGTTCGATTCCCTTGTCCCCCTCCCTGACGGAACAAGTTACAATGCTTATCTCATTGAAGGCAGCGAGAAGACTGTTTTGCTGGATTCAGTTGATCCGGCCATGGCCGATGAACTCCTCTCACAGTTAGAAAACATCCCAAAGATTGACTACGTTGTTTCGCACCATGCCGAGCAGGATCACTCTGGAACAATCCCGCAGGTTCTTGAAAAATACCCCGACGCAAAACTGATATCAACTCCCAGGGCAAAAGGTATGCTTATCGATCTTTTGCGGGTTCCTGAGGAATCCTTTGTAACCGTTGAAGACGGTGAAACTCTGTCTCTCGGTGACAAGACACTCAAGTTTATCCATACTCCCTGGGTTCACTGGCCAGAGACCATGGTGACCTGGCTCGAGGAAGACAAAATCCTTTTCAGCTGTGACTTTTTCGGTTCCCATATCGCGACGACCGATCTTTTTGTTACCGATGAAGGCCGCATACATGAGGCCGCTAAGCGCTACTTTGCCGAGATCATGATGCCCTTCCGGAACATAATCGCAAAGAATCTGGAAAAACTCGCACCTTACGATATAGAAATGATCGCTCCGAGTCATGGGCAAATATATCCCCGCCCGGCATTTATTATTGATGCCTATCGTGACTGGATACTCGGCCCTCCCCGAAACACCGTAGTCCTGCCGTATGTATCGATGCATGAAAGCACAAAGCAAATGGTTGATCATCTTGTTTCAGCCCTTGTGGAAAGAGGTGTCGGGGTCGAGCAGTTCAATTTGGAAGTAACCGACATAGGGAAGCTCGCCATGGCCCTGGTTGACGCGGCTACAATCGTCGTTGGAACTCCCACAATACTGGCAGGTCCTCATCCTTACGCTGCTTATGCCGCATTCCTTGCAAATGCCCTTCGGCCCAAAACAAAATTCCTTTCCATTATCGGCTCGTATGGATGGGGAGGGAAAACCGTGGAGACACTTGCCGGAATGATCCCCAATCTCAAGGTGGAAGTCATAGACCCTGTACTTTGCAAAGGGGTGCCCGCAAAAAGTGATTTTAAGGCCCTGGATGAGCTGGCTGGCGTTATCGCTGGAAAACATAAGGAACACAACTTTATTTGAATTTAACCGGGGACATGACCGAGACAGAAAGGGAGATGATTCATGAATCTACAAGCTCTGCATAAAATAAGTTATGGCATGTATATTTTAACATCCGGGAAAGACAACAAATTTAATGGTCAAATTGTGAATTCCGTTATTCAGGCAACTTCGGAACCTGCCATTGTAGCGGTGTGCGTGAATCATGACAATCTTACACATGAATTCATAGAGGACAGTAAAGTATTCACCCTTTCGATCTTATCGGAAGATGCCCCGATGACCCTCATCGGCACGTTCGGATTTAAGTGTGGTCGGGATATCGACAAATTCGAGAAGGTCGAATTCAGAACGGGCAGTAATGGAGCTCCGATAGTCCTGGATTCCACCGCGGCTTTCTTGGAATGTGAGATGGTAAATCAGATGGATATCGGCAGTCATACCATGTATCTCGGCAGAGTCATAAACGGAGACATCCTATCAGATAAAAACCCGATGACGTATGCCTATTACCATACAATCAAAGGCGGCAAAACGCCGAAGAACGCACCTCATTACATCGGAGTTGAAGAATAAACAAATCTTAAGGTAAAGAGAGGCAATATCATGGATAACTATGTTTGCACAGTATGCGGTTATGTGTATGAGTCTGAAAAAGGTGACCCGGATGCAGGTATTGAGCCTGGAACAAAATTTGAGGACCTGCCTGACGACTGGACATGCCCGATCTGCGGGGCAGGTAAGGAAGATTTTGAAAAGGAGAATTGAACAATGGAATTAAAAGGGAGTAAGACAGAAATAAATTTAATGGCCGCCTTTGCCGGCGAATCTCAGGCAAGAAACCGTTATACCTATTTTGCCTCAAAGGCCAAAAAAGAGGGTTATGAGCAGATTGCCGCAATATTTCTGGAATCGGCCGCCAATGAAAAGGAGCATGCCGAAAGAGAGTTTAAATTCCTACAGGGAGGAGAGATCGAAATCACGGGCAGTTTTCCAGCTGGCGTGATAGCCGACACTGCGGCCAATCTGAAGGCGGCGGCCGACGGGGAACATCACGAGTGGACTGAAATGTACCCGGAATTTGCCCGAATTGCCGAAGATGAAGGTTTTTCCGAAATCGCAGCGGTGTTCCGAAACATAGCAGTAGCAGAAAAAGAGCACGAGAGAAGATACCTGGCTCTTCTCAAAAACATAGAAGAGGAAAAGGTTTTCAAAAAAGATAAGGTGGTAACGTGGAGATGCCTCAACTGCGGGTTCGTGCATGAAGGAACTCAGTCTCCTGCAAAGTGCCCGGCCTGTGACCATGCCCAGGCCTATTTCGAGTTGCGGGCGGAGAATTATTAAAAATTTTAAACATGAACGCTTTGAATTTTACCTTGAATACTTTACATGGTCATTCCCGTGCAAACGGGAATCCAGCAATTTCAACTCTCTATGGATTCCCACTTTCGTGGGAATGACACAAAAGGTTCGTTTTTCAAAGGTTTCAACCTAATATAGGCGTGAGGGGGTTGTTGCTATGGATGACAAGATCAAGGATGCCATGTATCAGGCGTATACAGGTGAATCAAAGGCTGCCCTGAGACTCAAAGTCTTTGCGGAAAAGGCAGTGCAGGAGGGTTACCCACAGCTCGCCAGGCTTTTTAAAGTGATCTCGTTCTCGGAAGAGATTCATGGCAAGAGGGCTCTACGGTTACTCAGGGAAGTTAAGAGTACGGAAGAAAATCTTGCCGACAGTTTTGAGTCGGAAACCCGGGTTGCGGGGGTTGCATACGATAATTTCACAAAGCGTGCAGAGGAAGTCGGCGATAAAGCCGCATCCTTGTATTTCAGCCAGTCCAAAGATGTAGAGGAAGTACATGCAAAGCTATACAAAGAGGCAATGAATCATGTCATTGAGGAAAGGGAAACCACATACTATGTATGCGAGGTCTGTGGTTATGTCTCTGATGGGATATTGCCTGATGAGTGTCCTGTGTGCGGGGTAGGAAAAGAAAAGTTTGTCGGATTTGAATAGAGAAAAATAGAAAGGAGAGCGGAATGGGCAGTGTATTTGAGGCAAGCGATATTTTTGAGATAGCGATGAGGATAGAGGAAAATGGATGCAATTTCTATCGATACGCGGTTCAGATAACAACAGATAAAGAGTCAAAAGAGATGTTTGCCTGGCTTGCCGGTGAGGAAGATAAACATAAGATGCTGTTTAAAGATATGCTCTCAAAAATAGAGGCGCAGGCCCCTCCGGAAAGTTATCCCGGCGAGTACGGCGAATATCTTCATGATTATGCCGACAACAACCTGATCTTTAAAAAAGACGTGATGGACGCTGAGATGGCCAGGATTACGGATACACCTTCCGCTATTGATTTTGCAATCCGCCGTGAGCTGGACTCCATTCTGTATTATCACGAAATCAAGGGTTTTGTTCATGCAAGCGAGCATGCGGCTATTGAACGGATTATTAACGAAGAGAGAAAGCATTTTAAGATGCTTTCTGAGATGAAGAAAAAATACTCGTAGGAGGAGAGTCATGACAGAAAAACTTCAGATATACAAATGTGAGGTGTGCGGAAATATTGTAGAGATGTTACATGAGGGCAAGGGTGAACTCGTGTGCTGCAACCAGCCGATGAAACTTTTCAAGGAGAATACCGTTGACGCGGCCAGAGAAAAACACGTTCCCGTGAAAGAGGTCGCGGCAGGCGTTATAAAAGTAAAGGTTGGAGATGTTCCCCATCCCATGGAAGAAAAACATTACATTGAGTGGATAGAGATCATTTCGGATGGAAAGGCATACAGGCAGTTCCTGAAACCTGGAGATGCGCCGGAAGCCGAATTCCATGTTGAAGGCAGCCAGGTTACGGTACGTGAATACTGCAACCTGCACGGTCTGTGGAAAATCTGATTAAAGGAGGACTTTGACCATGGATTTAGCTGAATATTTTGAGAAAACAAAGGGATTCGGTGTTTTTGCAACGGCGGATTCTGAAGGCAAGGTAAACGTAGCAGCCCTATCGAGACCGACAATGATGGATGACGGAACGGCCGCATTTATCATGGCGGGACACCTGACCCATAACAATCTGCAGTCCAATCCTCATGCGGCGTATTATTTTGTTGAGCATGGCGGCAGTTACGGAGGAAAGAGACTGTATCTCACAAAGGTCAACGAGGAAGAAAATGCCGATTTGATTGAGAAACTGAGAAAGAAAAGATATCCCATTTTCACGATAAAGTACGACAACGAATCGAAATATGTTGTTTTCTTCCGCATCGACAACGTGTTACCGCTTGTTGCGGATGGTGTACTTAAACCGGGGGCAAAGGTTGAAAAGTAGCCGAATCCCCTTTTTTGATGGTCAGTGATGATGAAGGGGGATGACATGAGTGAGAATATAAAAAGAGCGATGAAGATGCTTTCCACCGCACTCGAAATGGAGGAAAAGGGGAAAGCCTTTTATCAACGTGCCGTTTCGGCATGTAAAAACGACATGGGGAAAGAGATCTTTCAGACACTGATGGAAGATGAAGATGTGCACATGGATCGTATCAGGTCTATATATGAAACCCTGAACGGCACACAAGCATGGTCAGGGGAATGGAAGGAGCTTAAAATAAGGCATGGCGATCTAGGTGCCCTCTTTAGAAATATGGCCAAAAAGTATGGATCAAAGATCGTTGCGGATACAAGCGATCTGGAAGCGCTTGACACGGGAATTGACTTCGAGATGAGATCTGTTGAGTTTTATGAAGAGCAACTCCCAAAGGCCACCGATTCCTTGGAACAAGAGTTCATCAAAAAAATGATTGTTGAAGAGAGAGGGCATCACGCTGCCCTGACAGATATGAAGTTCTACCTTTCCGATCCGGCCGGTTGGTTTCGTGAGAAGGAAAGAGGGGGCCTTGACGGGGGTTAATCTTCCAACTTTCTCCAGCCATACTTCGCTCACGGGGCTCACTGGCTTCTCGCAATGGCCGAAAAATCGCTAAGTAACTTTCTCTAATTTTAGAAAGCTGACTTTTTGCAAACATATCACAAGCAGAAAAGGAGGACTCCCGTGAGCAAATCAAAAATTATTATCCTATTAGCAGTAACTATACTCCTGTGCACGCCCGGTGTTTATCCTCAATGTGCATCTGCAGCAGATCAGAAGGGACCCGTCACAGTAGCATCGAAAATCGACACCGAAGGCGCTCTGCTGGGACAGATGATCGTGCTGATGCTCAGAGACAGCGGTTTCGAGGTCAAGGACAAAACGGAATTCGGCCCGACCGACCTGATCCGGAAGGCCATCATCAACGGAGAGATCGACATCTATCCCGAATACACGGGAAATGGGGGATTCTTCTTCAGCAATACCGATCCCGCCGCATGGAAGGATGCCTGGAAGGGGTACAAGACCGTCAGCAGACTGGATCTCGAGGCGAACAGGATCGTCTGGCTGAAGCCCGCTCCGGCAAACAACACTTGGGCAATCGCCGTGAGGAAAGACCTCTCCGCGAAGGAAAACATTAAAACGCTCGCGGACTTCGCCCGTTACGCACAGGGGGGAGGAGCGGTAAAGTTGGCCGGTTCTGAGGAATTCGTGAGCCGTCCCGATGCCCTCCCCGCCTTCGAAAAAGCATACGGCTTCCATCTCACAAAGCGCCAGCTTCTCGTCCTTTCGGGGGGTAACACGGCCCAAACCGAAAAGGCGGCGGCTGACGGGACCGACGGGGTGAATTTCGCCATGGCCTACGGTACGGACGGATCGCTCGCGGCCCTCGGCCTGAAAGTCCTCGAAGACACAAAAGGCGTGCAGCCGGTCTATGAACCCGCCCCCATCGTGAGGGAAACCGTTTTGAAGAAGTACCCCCGGATACAAACGATCCTGGAGCCGGTGTTCATTTCCCTCGATCTGGAGACACTTCAGACCCTGAATGCCAGAATCGCCGTCGAAGGGCAAATGGCCTCGACCGTCGCGGAAAAATATCTCCGGTCAAAGGGGTTTTTTAAATAGAATCTCTTCAAGGGGGTCTGCGTGCACAGAGTCGGCATTGACAGGGTGACCCTTGCCGGGGCGGTGCTTGGTCTTCTTTCTTGCGGCCTTCACTTTGTGGTCCTGCGACCGAACAGGCTGTCCAGTGGAGATGGTCTGTTAGTGTGGAACGCCCTCCCCTCTCTCGAGGCGCTCCTCCTCGTTTTTCTCTGGCTTTGCGCCCTCGGCACAGGATTCTCATACAGGGAGAACCGTCCCTTTCGCCTCACGCCCGGCCTGATCGGGAATGTGATTCTCGTCCTCATATTCCTCTTCGCCGCTAGGATGGCAGGGAATACCGTCGACCCCGATCTTCCCTTTCTGAGGATCTCCATCGGCTTCGGCGGATGGATAATGGCGTTCGCCTCCTATATCCTGATCCTTTCGTCACAACAAAAGCTCGCAGGCAAAGGGTTCCTCCGGCTGTGTGTGTCCCTCTCCGGCCTGACGGCGATCGCGCTTCTGCTTGCTACAGGCTATCTGAGCGATATCTCCGTGATCAAGGAATTCAGCGCGAGACAGGGGAGATTCATCTCCGAGCTTTCACAGCACCTGATCCTTGCGGGGTCCGCCGTATGCATCGCGACCGTCATCGGCACGGGCCTGGGCATCTGGTCCTTCAGGAACAGAATCTTTGAACGGCCTGTCTTCTTTTTCGTAAACACCGTCCAGACCCTCCCCAGCCTCGCCCTCTTTGGTCTGATGATCGCGCCCTTGGCCCTGCTCTCCCAGAGGTATCCGGTCCTTCGCGACTTCGGGATACAGGGAATCGGCTGGGCACCCGCCTTGATCGCGCTCTCCCTGTACGCCCTCCTCCCCATTACACGAAACACCTACACCAGCCTTCGCATACTCGACCCCGATGTCATTGAAGCGGGACGGGGGATGGGGATGAGCGGCTTCCAAGTATTATGGCGGATAGAGATTCCACTCTCTCTGCCGATCATGCTCAGCGGTATCAGAACGGCCCTGGTACAATCCATCGGCAACACGACCGTTGCCGCCCTCATCGGTGCGGGGGGGCTCGGTGTCTTTGTTTTCCAGGGACTCGGTCAGGCCGTTCCCGACCTGATCCTCCTCGGAGCGATACCGGTCATTATCCTCTCGGTATTTACCGATAAACTCATGGCGATACTCATCCATCAAATCACGCCGAAAGGAATTGAAGTACAAGAGGAACCGGCATCATGATCCAGATCCGGAATGTCACGAAGAAATACGGCGCGAACATCGCGGTCGACAATGTCTCCCTTGAGATACCCGCGGGGGAGATATGCTGTCTCATCGGCCCCTCCGGGTGCGGCAAGTCGACGGCGCTCAAGCTGATCAACCGGATGCTGGAACCGGAGAGCGGTGAGATCTTTATAGACGGGAAAGATACCAGGGACTTTCAGCCCGAACTCTTAAGAAGACATATCGGGTACGTCATCCAGAATGTCGGCCTCTTTCCCCACATGACCGTCGCGGAGAATATCGCCGTCGTCCCACAGCTCCTCTCGTGGAAGCAGGAGAAGATCGAAGAGCGGACGGAAGAGCTGTTCCGCGTGATGCGCATGGAATCGGACCAGTATCGCTACAAATACCCGAGGGAACTCTCCGGAGGCGAGGCTCAGCGAATCGGCGTGGCACGCGCGCTGGCCTCAGATCCAGCGATCCTCCTCATGGATGAACCTTTCGGCGCAGTAGATCCCCTGAACCGCGAAGGGCTACAGGCGGAGTTCATGAAGATCCAGAGCGATCTGAAAAAAACGGTCGTCTTCGTCACCCACGACCTCGACGAAGCGATCCGTCTCGGCGACCGGATCGCCCTGATGAGAGAGGGGAAGATCGTGCAGTACGACACACCCGAAGAGATCCTTGCCCACCCTCAAAACAGATTCGTTAGCGATTTTGTCGGCGCGGACAGAGCCCTGAAACGCCTCTCCCGTTTCCCCGTCTCCGAATTCATGAAAAAGCCGGTCGTCGTAAAGGTAAGCGATGACGTTGAAGCCTTTGTCGCGCAGATAAGAAAAAAAGGCCGGCCTCGATTCTTCTGGCTCCTGGATGAAGATGAACGGCTTATCGGCCCCGTCGATTCCCGTCATATTCACACACCCTTCAGCCGCGAGGAGGATGTAATGGAAGCCAACTGCTCCGCCATAACCGTCAGGGACAGCGCGACACTTAGGGAGGTTCTGTCGAGGATGCTCGGGCAGGGTGTCAAAACGGTTCCGGTTATCGACGATGATTCACGGCTCGTGGGCGAGATCAGCATACTGGAGATCGAAAAGGTGACCGAGGAGGCCGCGCTCGAATGTTGAAGTCTGCCTTGAAAACGTTTCTCCGCAGATCAGCGGGGATGATCCTCCTTGCCGGGGTGTTTATCTACCTCATCTTCGACATGAATCCCTGGAATGTCTTCCTCAGGGCCCTCTTCCCGGAAGAAACCGAATGGATCTACCCGCGCGCGATGCTGATCGAGCTCGTCGGCGAACATCTGCTGCTCGTCGTTATTTCAAGCGCGCTCGCCGTGAGTATGGGGATAGTGGCCGGCATCTTCGTAACACGCCGCTCCGGCAGGGTGTATCTGCAGACGGTAAACGACCTGACCTCACTCGCGCAGACATTCCCCCCGGTGGCGATCCTGGCGCTTGCCGTACCCTTCATCGGATTCGGCTTCAAACCCACTATCGCGGCCCTTTTCCTGTACAGCATTCTCCCCGTCGTACGCAACACCATATCGGGTATCGAGGCGGTACCGGGCCCATTGATCGAGGCGGCCTTCGGCATGGGGATGACACCCCTTCAGATCCTGTTCAAGGTGGAGATTCCCCTCGCCATGAAGGTGATCATGGCCGGGATCAGGATCTCCGTCGTGATGAACATCGGAACGGCGACACTGGGGGCCATCGTCGGAGCAGGCGGACTCGGGGTGCCCATCATCTCGGGACTCGTCAGACAGAATCCGGCCTTCGTAATCGAAGGCGCGCTCACCGTCTGCCTCCTGGCCGTCATCACCGACCGCCTGATCGCCGGTATCGAAGAAAGCTATTTTTGAAAATTGACGGATTCGTAAAAACAAGAAAAAGGTAAGTTTCCGTTTGACTTATAATAAACATCAGAGGAATCATCTTTTTCTGGAGAATTAAGAAAGACGAACTTGTAAACAGCTTATCACAGAAAATTTTGAAAGTAATAGATTATGCGTACTAAAGAAGATATACTCTTCAATGAAAATATTTGTCGAATGATGGCAAAAAACCGAAACGACCAGGATGTTAGAAAAAGAGAAGGAAGGAATATGTGTGATGAAACAAATTTTAATAAACCTCACAGCCATTGCTGTCTGTGTCGCTATATTCAACTTTCCTGTTCTGGCCGCTAAATCACCACCTGCGAAAGGCACCGCCCTGCCTGAAATAAACCTCGCCGTTCCCTCAAAATATAGCGATAGAAGCTACCTCGGCCTTTCCTCTTCCGGTTTTTTCAAAATAGATGAAATCAAGACGAAGGTTGTGATCCTTGAGGTTTTCAGCATGTACTGCCCTCACTGCCAGAAAGGGGCTCCGGAAGTGAATAAACTTTATCGGTTAATAGAAAGCAATCCAGCCTTAAAGGGTAAAGTCAAATTGATAGGCATCGGCGCGGGAAATTCTCCATATGAAGTAGAGGTATTCAGGAAAACGTATGATATTCCTTTTCCCCTTTTCGCGGATGGGGATTTTTTCATTCACACTGTTCTGGGAGAGGTTAGAACCCCATATTTTATAGGAGTCAAGATCAATGATGATGGGACCGACCAGACTTTTTATTCCAAACTTGGCGGCGTCAAAAAGGCCGATCAATTTCTGAAAATGATGCTCCGACTGTCCGGGCTAAAAAAAGGAAATGCAGAATAACAAACAGCGGTTTTCTCTCTTTTTCACAGGCCAAAAACAACGCGAGGAATTAATATGCATAAGAAAATCTCGATAAGCACCTTACAAAATGGTCCTTTGGTGCTCAAAAAACTTGGAAACCTGACCGAAGCAAATTGATACAATCGTAAAAAGTCTGTCATTCCCGCGTAGGCGGGAATCCATAAACGGCTAACCACTTGAAAAGACTGGATTCCCGTTTTCACGGGAATGACAAAATTGTGTATATTCCGACTTTTTACGAGTCCATCAATATTTAATATTGAAAATACGACCTCCCATTCTTTCTTGGAGGACTTATTATGAGAAAAACCGCTCTGATTATTCTTGTTTTATCTTTTATTTTGGGCAATTGCTCTAATGCCAACGCACATAATGACCGAGAGAATATTACTATGAACAAGCAAAATAAAAAAGTTGAAAAGGCTACTTTTGCAGGAGGATGTTTTTGGTGCATGGAACATCCATTTGAAAAATTTGACGGTGTTATTGAAGTAATCTCAGGTTATACGGGTGGTCATAAAATAAACCCAACCTATGAAGAAGTATCTTCAGGAAATACGGGGCATATTGAAGCAATTCAAATTACATATGATCCAGATAGAATAACTTATCAGGAGCTGCTTGATATCTATTGGAAACAAATCGATCCAACGGATGCAGGAGGATCGTTCGTAGACAGAGGTTCTCAATATAAATCCGCTATTTTTTACCATGATGATAAACAAAAGCAGTTAGCAGAAATCTCAAAGGGAAAGCTTGATCAATCAGGCAGATATACGAATCCTGTCGATACAGAAATTCGCCAATCTTCCAGATTTTATGAGGCGGAAGAATATCATCAAGACTACTACAAAAAAAGTCCGTTAAAGTATGAGTATTACAGATATCGATCAGGGCGTGACCAGTACCTGAAAAAGATATGGGGCGATGACATGGATACCGCTAAATCTCATTTTAAGAAGCTATCTGATAAGGAACTTAAAGAGAAGTTAACGCCTCTCCAATATAAAGTCACTCAGGAGAATGGCACTGAGACAGCCTTTGATAATGAATATTGGAATAACAAAGAAGCCGGGATCTATGTTGATATTGTATCCGGTGAGCCTCTTTTCAGTTCACTTGACAAATATGATTCCAAGAGCGGCTGGCCAAGCTTTACAAAGCCAATTGAACCTGAGGCGATTATAGAAAAGGAAGACAGAAGTTTTTTTTCGGTTAGAACGGAAGTAAGAAGTAAACAGGCAGATTCACATCTTGGCCATGTATTTAATGATGGCCCAGAGCCTGATGGCCTTAGATATTGTATCAACACTGCTTCTCTTAAATTTATTCCGAAAGAAGATCTGGAAAAAGAAGGATATAGCAACTATAAGAAACTGTTTAAATAGTTCATGATAAAGGGGTGCCATAGAATGAATGCGGAATATACCATATCTTTGTAATCGAGAGAACCTGTGGCTATCCACGACTACCTCGAATGAAGAAAGGAGGCCAGGATATGCAAGAAAAAAGATTAGGAAGCCTTATTGACATTGCAATAGAAAGAGAAGATGAAGCCTATGGTTTCTACATGGGCCTATGTAACAGGATTGAGGATGAAAGTGTTAAGGACACGCTGAAGTTTCTCGCAGATGAGGAGCAAAAGCACAAGGAGTTTCTGGTCAATTACCGTGAAGGCCATTATGGGCCGGATTCATTGCAGTTGACTGATGTCGTCGATTATAAAATAGCTGAGTATCTGGAAGAACCGGACATCAAAAAGGACATGGAGAGTAAGGATGTATATCTTGTGGCTGCTCACAGAGAACTCCTGTCATACAATTTTTATAAAGCCCTTGCTAATCTGCACCCGGACGGTGAGGCAAAAAAAATGTTCCTCAAGATGGCCAATGAAGAAATGAAACATAAAGAAAAGGTGGAATATTTGTATAGCAATACCGCCTTTCCGCAGACAGCGGGCGGTTAACCCTTGCCTTGTCACCATATGAGTGAATATTAAAGGTAAAATAATACAAAAGGGAGGAGTATATCAAATGTCATCTTTAAAACAAACAAGGGTAAAAGGAAACCTCATGTCTTTCAATAGAGTATCTCCTAAGGCATATATCTTTTGCATGCTTTTATGCTTTATGGCAATCTCCTTCTGGCCTGCAGCGACTTATGCACATGGCCCAGGTGACGTCACATTGAATTATGATTCAAACTCCCACACATTAAGCGTAACTATTTCTCACTCCGTATCGAATCCTCAGAAACATTATATTAAGGAAATAACGATCACAAAGAACGGCAAAGCTCTTGAGACATATGAATACAAGAGCCAGCCAGGCCCTTCTTCCTTTACGTACACTTATAACGTAAAAGCAAAAGAGGGGGATACGCTGAAAGTTAAAGCTAAATGTAATTATTTTGGATCCAAGACAAGAAAGCTTACTATCGGTAAGTAAAAAGGGCACCAGACTGAGAATCGAAAGCAGGGGATTGCACTATGGTCACCATCCACGCAGGTTGTATGCTCGCAGGATTCCTTTCAATGTCTGCCGGCATTACCATAGCAATGTTCATGAGAAAGAGAAAATGGTGGCTTCGCGTTCATCGGCGACTCGCCTCCGCAGGGATTGCGTGCGTTCTTCTCGGATTTGTGGCGGCGCTCTTTATGGTTTCCCAATGGACAGGCCATCACTTTGCCGTACCGCACGCTCATATGGGTCTTGTTACAATCCTTTCTGTCTTGTTCACATACGCAATGGGAATCATTCAATTCAAGGTAAAGAAAAAAGCAGCAAGGATACGACTGATACATCGGTGGTCGGGCCGTCTGACGCTTACGATGCTGTTTCTTAATATTATATCGGGATTGTTTCTGGGGGGAATTGTGTAAAACTGAACAGCCAGCACATTTCATACGAGATAGCACGGTCATGCTTATCATATACTCCTATTCCTCAGGCTGGACAGTACCTTTGTCTGCTGCAGTCTTTGCAACCAGAAAAATTATCGAATTTAATATATGAATAACTCTTCTTGAGAGAGCGTAGCATGGACAGCAAAATTGTTTCAGAGCTTAATCTAAAATTCCATCCCGTTGCTATTATCTGGTCTGACGAAAAACCGGAAGATGCGCTACAGTTTAAGCCAAGGAAATGGGGATGTGTCATGTCTCTTTTTGCACATGCGGCGAAGGGACATACGGCAGTATTTGACAGGGAGACCTTCGGATGCTGGGGCGGTGGTGTCGGGTTAGGATTTGGGAATCAGTATTTGAAAGTACCCGGCGGAATAGAGGAATTTTACCATTTTTTATCAACGGGAAACCATATTAGCGGGATGCGCAAAATGGCAGCCGAACAAATTTGCAATTTTGTCGGCAATGGTCTGCTAAAGGAAGCCATGCATGGCGAACGGTATATAAAATCTCCTGAAATGGTAAAAAAGTTCGTCGAGTCTTTGCCGATCGTTGATGTCCCGGCAGAATATGTTGTCTTCAAGCCCTTGAAAGAAGTGAATCAACAAAAAGAAGAACCTGTTATCGTTGTCTTCTTAGCCAACCCTGATCAGCTTTCTGCCTTGGTCATCCTGGCTAATTACGGAAGAGGAAGTTTTGAAAACGTTATAATTCCCTATGCCGCGGGATGCCAGACTATCGGCATTTTACCATACAGGGAGGCTGAAAATGAAAACCCACGAGCGGTAATCGGCCTTACCGATATAACTGCACGAAAAAATGTTAGAAAGCAACTGGGTAAGGATATGCTCACATTTGCCGTTCCTCTGAAGATGTTTAAGGAGATGGAATCTCACGTGGATAACAGTTTCCTTCAAAGAGAAACCTGGGATGCTTTAAAAAGATGATTTCGGTTAGAGCAGAGAATCTTTAATAACTTTAAAGTAGGAGGTGTGCCATGGATTTTCCTGATTTTTCCCTGGATATTTCACTGTTGGAAAAAGCAAAGGAGCCGGAACCGGAGGTTACCTACGATCTCCTCATCCTGGGAGGAGGCCCGGCAGCCATGAGCGCGGCGGTTTATGCTGCCCGAAAGATGATGAACTTTGCTATAATCACAAAGGATTTCGGAGGCCAGGTGCGTGAAACCTCTGAGGTCGAGAATTGGCTTGGATTTCAGAGCATTAATGCCAAAGATCTCGTCGACATGTTTGAGGAGCATGTTAAAGGCTTTGATATTGCTGTCAGCCTGGGTCCTGCTATTGCCGAAGTCAGGAAAGATGAAGAAACCTTTAAGGTTCATACAGATGATGGCAAAACTTATTCAAGTCACACCGTTATCGTGGCTACCGGTAAACGCCACCGGCCGCTCAACGTACCTGGAGAAAAAGATTTAGTAGGAAGAGGCATAGCCTATTGCGCTACATGCGATGCCCCGTTCTTCAAGGGGAAAAAGGTGGTTATAGCAGGTGGCGGAAATTCGGCCTTTACTACTGCGATAGACCTGTTGAAGGTGGATGCGAAGGTAACCCTTATAAACTTCATCAAAGGGTGGCAGGCAGATGAAGCCCTCCAAGAAAGGGTGAAACAGTCTGACAAGGCGATCTTGTTGGATTACCACCAACTTGTCAGAATCGAGGGTAAGGACACAGTGACCGCTGTGGTTCTCAAGAACCGGGAAAATGAAAAGGAAGAAAATCTGGATACGAATGGGCTCTTCGTGGAGATAGGGCTTTTGCCCAATAATGAATCTGTCAAGAACCTCGTCAAATTAAATGAGCAAGGCGAGGTGATTGTAGATTGCTCCTGCCGGACCAGTGTAGAAGGCCTCTTCGGCGCCGGCGATGTTACTACTGTTCCGCATAAGCAAATTGTAATCGCCGCCAGCGAGGGGGCCAAGGCTGCGTTGTCTGCATATGATTACCTTATCAACAAATCTCTAATTTAAGGAGGTGTGTCATGGGAATGCTTAAAGAAAAAGACAGGGAAAAGCTGATAACTTTATTCAAGGGAATTAAGGAAGATGTCAAGATCGCAATGTTCACCCAGGAGATGGAGTGTCTGCATTGTGAGATGACCAGAATGATGATTGAGGAAGTATCCGGTCTTTCGGACAAGCTTTCCCTTGAGGTACATGATTTCGTGGCCGAGGCTGACCTGGCCAAAAAGTACGGAGTGGACAAGATTCCGGCCATTGTTCTCTCAGGAGACAGGGACTACGGTATCCGCTTTTACGGAGTTCCTGCAGGTTATGAATTCAATGTCCTGATAGAGGATATCATGGATGTGGGAAAACGAGACTCGGGACTGGGAAAAGCTGTGATGGCTGAGCTGGCAAAAGTTGATCAACCCGTTCACATGCAGGTTTTGATCTCTCCTACCTGACCCTATTGTCCAGGTGCGGTTCGCACCGTTCACAGGTTTGCCATAGCCAGTGACCACATTACCGCTGACATGGTAGAAAGTTCAGAATTTTCTTTCCTGGCGGTAAAGTATAATGTCCAGGGAGTACCCCACACAGTCATTAATGAAGAGCACAGCATAGTGGGTGTACACCCGGAGATGGACTTTGCCCGTGAGATACTAAAGGCTATCGGAAAATAGATAAAGGGGTGCAAAATGAAAAAAAGAAGCTGTCTCATTGTGTTGTCAGGAATTGTACTGGTCTTCTTTTTGAATACGGCTTCCCACGGTCTTTCAGAAGCCTTTAAGGATAACATCTACAATCCGGGTAAACTCAAGGCTACAGATAGTGTTTTGAAGGTTCGAGTGGGGGATTGTGCCCCTGGCTTCACGCTTCCGGCGGTTTCCGGGGGAGAAATCTCCCTTGACCGGTACCGCGGGAAAAAGAATGTTGTCATATCTTTCGTTCCTGCCGCGTGGACACCCGTCTGTTCAGACCAGTGGCCCGGCTACAATATTGTAAAAGGCATATTTGATAACAACGATGCCATACTTCTTGGAATTACAGTGGACAGTATTCCAACCCTGTTTTCGTGGACCAATCAGATGGGGGAATTATGGTTTCCCGTTCTTTCCGACTTCTGGCCTCACGGCAGTGTTGCCGACAGGTATGGTGTATTACGTACCGATGGAACCACGGAAAGGGCGATATTCATCATTGATAAGAATGGAATCATTCGTTATATTGATGTGCACGATATAAATAAGAGACCTCGGCTGGAGTCTATCGTCAAAGAGATGGAAAAGCTCAAATAAACAGGCACAATCCCTGTTAAAGGGGAATACCGACATGTCACCACTGTGTTTAGAAGAAGTACTTGAAAATCTGTACCAAACGTACAACAGACGCGAGTTCATACATCCCGATCCCCTTGAATTTCTCTATGATTACGAGGACCTTCGTGACCGGGAGATTGCCGGCCTCGTTGCTTCTTCTCTTGCCTATGGCAGGGTTTCTCAGATAATCAGAAGTGTTTCCTTTGTCCTTGAAAGGATGACTCCGTCCCCTTTTCTCTTTATTCAAGATGCAACGATGGAATCGCTCCTGGATATATATTCCGGCTTTAAGCACAGGTTCACAACCGGAGATGAAATCGCGGCAATGATGTTCGGCATGAAAAACGTTATTATGAAATATGGTTCTCTCTATGCGTGTTTTAAAACCGGATTTATAAATAACGACGAATCAATCTTGCCGGCCATTACCGAATTTACGGAAGAGCTAAGTAGTGGGTTTAATTGCCGGAACAACAGCCTGCTGCCGTCACCCGCAAAGGGGAGCGCCTGTAAAAGACTCAATCTATTTCTCCGATGGATGGTCAGGCGAGACGATGTCGATCCCGGAGGGTGGGAGGATATATCACCTTTACATCTCGTGGTTCCGCTTGATACGCATCTACACAGGATCTCCCTTTCATTGGGATTTACGAACCGAAGACAGGCAGACATAAAAACAGCCATGGAGATAACCGATGCGTTTCGAACGATGGCCCCACACGACCCAGTACGATATGATTTTGCACTATCACGACTGGGAATAAGGAAGGACACGGACATGACATCTTTCCTGGACGAATGCGGCAGAATAACTACTATACAATAAAATATAAGGAGTTCATATGAAGCTTGATAAATGGAAAATTCTCTGGGGCGCAGCCTTAATCCTGTTGTCGGCATTTTTTTATTTCGTACACTATCTGATTTTTAGAGACCCCCATCATATTTTCATTTACATGGTGGGAGATATCGCCTTTGTGTTCATCGAAGTATTACTCGTCACCATTATTATTCATGAATTGCTGAGTTACAGAGATAAAAAGGAAAAGCGCTACAAACTGAACATGATTATAGGTGTTTTCTTCAGTGAAATCGGGACAGAACTTCTTAAACTTTTCTCCGAATTTGACCAGAATTCGGGAAAAATGCGGGAAACTTTATCTTCATGTATGGATTGGTATGATAAACAATTTCAAACCGCATTTAAAGCGTGCAAGAATTATGACTATAATATTGATATCGATAAAAAAGATGTGGAGGAGTTAAAAGACCTGCTCATAAATAAAAGGCACTTCCTCGTCACACTCCTACAGAATCCCTCTTTGCTGGAACATGAAACTTTTTCCGACCTCCTCTGGGCGGTGTTTCACCTCACCGAAGAGCTGGCATACAGAACCGACGTCAAGGATTTAAAAGATGCCGATTATGAACACATTGCCGGCGACATGAAGAGGGCATATGTCCTATTAACCACCGAATGGCTGGCCTACATGAAGCACCTGAATGGCAACTACCCATTCCTATTCTCTCTTGCCATGAGAACAAATCCTTTTGATCCGAATGCCTCACCGGAGATAGGATGAGTTTTTAACAGAAAAGCAGAATAACTATCAGCGGTTCGGCGTCATAATCTGCTATGGCGTTGGCACAAAAAAATCCACCTCCGGGACATCACTGGAATCCTTAACACTCGCTCCAAGAAACGAATTGACCCAGTGAAAAATGTCATTTCTGGAAATAGACCTTCTCAGCTTTTTCATTCTTTCTCGCTTCTCATCTAATCCCATTGAAAAGGCCTGATAAATAGAGTGAGAAACACTTTCTATGTCGTAAGGATTTACGAGTAGCACATTGTGCTGAAGCTCAGCAGCCGCCCCTGCGAATTCGCTCAGGATCAAGACGCCATCTCTATCAATGTTACTCGCACAGTATTCCTTGGCAACAAGATTCATGCCGTCTTTCAATGGTGTGACAAAAGCTATCTCGCATGCTCTATAGTATGCAAGTAGTTCTGTACGACTTACAGAACGAAACATATAATGAACCGGCGTCCACCCTCCTTCCGTGTATTGACCGTTGATTTCACCGACGAGCCCTTCAATCTCCTGCTTGAGGTTCTGGTAGCTGTCTACATTCACCCGGCTTGGTACCACAAGCTGTATGAATTCTATTTTTCCCCTGATTTCAGGGTAGCGTGCCAGTGCTTCCGCAAACGCACGCAGACGATGAGGAATTCCCTTTGTATAATCAAGACGGTCTACTCCAAGGATCAATTGTCTGTTTTCATGATTTTGACGTATGATTCTTACCTCTTTCGTTACTTCTTCAGCAGCGGCACTTTTTGAAAACTCCTTGAAATCTATACTGATTGGAAAAGTCCCGATCTGAACCTCACCTTTTTTGGTAACGATCTTTTTAATGTTTTTTCTTCCAGGAGTTTTGAGTTTCATTAGACGGCGCACACATCTGAGGAAATTCTTCTTATCACGTTCCGTTTGAAATCCCAGCAAATCATATTCGAGCATTGCCTCAAGTATTTCGAAGCGCCACGGAAGTTTTATAAAAATATCGAATGGGGGAAATGGGGTATGAAGGAAAAAACCGGTTTGTCTTTGTGCTCCGATTTCTCTCAATTCACGTGCCACCAGGGAAAGAAGATAATCATGCACCCATATAAAATCTTCCTCACTGGTACTTTCAGCGACAGCACGCGCAAATTTGCGATTAACTTTTCGATAAACATCCGCATACTGAGGGTCAAAATTACAATTTGATAAAAAATCGTGAAAAAGGGGCCATAGAATTTCGTTGGAGAACCCATAATAGTATTTTTCGATTTCTTCACTGGTAATATCAACGGGAATAAGAGTATGTCCCAGTTCTTCAGCCGATCTTGAGAGAATGCTCTTAAGGGAAGCCTCATCAGGCATTTCTTGCGCGCCAAGCCATCCTATCCACTTTCCCCCATGGTTACGTAAAACCGGCCCCATGGCAGTAACAAGACCTCCAGCAGACGAACGGGTAACCCACTGTCCTTTTTTCACTTTTTCTACAATAATTGGTAAACGATTTGAAACAATGACAACGCTTTTGGGACTCATAATTGTTCCCCCTGCATAATTGTCTGGATGCTATAGATGATTCATTAACCTTCGATTTTCGATATTCCTCCTAGTTGACAATAATATCTCCGTCACATATATGTTAATCTATGAATTTTTAAAATTGACGGAATCTATCTCACATAATATTGACAATAGGTTATTATCCTCATATTGTCAATGTTGGGGGAAATCTATTGTACCGGTTACCTGAAGGATGTCCAGGATAATGAACAACGCCGTTATTAATAAACAGCAAATACGCACGATAAAAGAATTTTACGCTCTGATGGACAAGACCCGCGATTTGCGCGTGCGGATTGTGAAAAATATTTTTAATGACAAGCAGATTGGACCGGACTGGATAGAATCACTTAAGAACGCTCTTGCATCTCTTATAAGCATTCCCATGGAGAGAGGCAAAAGGGTCCTCTTTTTAGATGATTCAAAGAAAATGCCCGTCGATCTTGTTTATGAGATAACCGAGCTGGAAAAAGATCTCTTCTATCTTAAAAACGGCGAGGAGAAATTTATCGAATATCTTGAAGATCTTCATTCCGGATTCCGTGAGCAGGTGAACAGCAGTGTAAAACTGCTGGAAGGCCTGAATTTTAATTGCTTTATTACCGACAGGGACGGGACGATAAACAACTACTGCGGCAGATTCCGTTCCTCTGTTCAATCCGTTTATAATTCTCTTTTTTTAGTCCGCTTTGCGGCAAAACGAACCGTCAGCCCTGTAATCGTAACCTCTGCCCCGCTTCAGAATTTTGGGGTCATGGATGTCAGCATCAATCCGGAGAAGAGTGTTATCTATGCGGCTTCGAAGGGCAGGGAATTTGTCGACCTCTATGGTGTGAGACGAACGTACCCGATAGATAAAAAGAGGCAGGATCAATTAGACAATCTAAATAAAAGGCTTTTATCGCTTGTTAAGGATCCGGTTTTTGAGAAATTTTCATTGATCGGTTCCGGATTTCAGCGCAAATTTGGCCAGACAACCTTAGCCAGGCAGGATATCAGCGAATCCATACCAGAAGATGAATCGGACAATTTTTTGAAAAAAATCAAAAGTATTGTGTCTGATTCAGATCCTCAGAATGAAAATTTCAGAATAGAGGACACCGGTCTGGATATCGAAATAATCCTTACAATTGGAGATTCACGATCCGGGTTCAAAGATTTTGATAAAGGCGATGCGGTAAAATTCCTCAATGAGGAATTGCAGCTTGGCATGACAGATGGGCCTCATCTCATTTGTGGTGATACGTATTCAGATATTCCCATGCTGGAAGCCGCGAAGGAAAAAACAGACAATATATGGGCCATGTTCGTAACAAAAGACCACAAACTTGCCGTAAAGGTAAGAGATGTTTGTCCAAATTCTATAATCGCAACAGAGCCGGATATCCTGATAACGATTTTGAATTTTCTGTCGAAGCTATAAAGGGGGTAAATAATTTTGAGAAAGTTTAAGGGTGCCGTTTTTGATCTAGACGGGGTTGTGACCAATACCGCCCATATTCACGCGTTAACCTGGGAGGATATGTTTAACGAATTCCTCAAACAATTGGCGGAAAGAGAAAATAAGCCTTTTGTACCGTTTGACCGCGCGAAAGATTATCTCCAGTATGTCGACGGAAAGCCAAGGATGGAGGGTGTCGCGTCCTTTCTGAAATCCCGGGATATCATCCTTCCTTATGGAGATTTTCATGATTCTCTCGAAAAAGAAACCATCTGCGGATTGGGAAACAGAAAAAATCTGAAATTTCAGGAGATGTTGCGCAAAGAAAAACCACGTATCTATGAAACTACGGTTAAATTTATTAAGAATCTCAAAAAAAAGGGAATCAAGGTGGGTGTGGCATCCTCAAGCTGTAACTGCCAACTTGTATTGCAAGCTACAGGGATAGAACACCTTTTTGAAACGCGGGTAGACGGCCAGGTATCACGCGAACTCAATTTGAAGGGAAAACCAAACCCCGATATATTTGTCACAGCCGCCAGGCTAATGGGACTAATGCCCAGTGAGTGCATGGTTGTTGAAGACGCTGTTTCGGGTGTTCAAGCTGGCAAAAGCGGCAATTTTGGATTGACCCTTGGAATAGCCCGGAAACATAATGGAGAGATTCTTAAGCGAAATGGGGCGGATGTTGTTCTATATGATCTTGCTGAAATCAGCGCCAGGGAGATAGAAGACTGGTTTAAAAAAGGTATCAAAAAAAATGGCTGGCATCTCGAATATGATGGTTTTGATTTACATGAGGAAAATCTGAGGGAGACCCTTTGCACAGTTGGAAACGGATACCTGGGTACCCGGGGATGTTTTGAAGGAGAACATGCGTCGGATGTTCACTATCCCGGAACTTATATTGCCGGCATATATAATAAACCGGGGACAAAGGTACAAAATAAAATCATTTACAATAATGATTTTGTAAACTGTCCCAACTGGCTTCCCATCGAATTCAAGATTGGATATGGAAAATACATAAGTCCCCTTAAGATGGAGCTGTTCAGCTACAGGCAGACCCTTGACATGAAAAGGGGTGTCATGAAACGTTCCATCGTCTGCAAAGACGCGCTTGGCAGGATTACCAGTATTCACAGTGAGAGAATCGCGAGCATGGCAGATCCGCATCTCCTCGCGATCAGGTATAACATCACCCCAGTGAACTACTCTGAGAAAATTACAGTACGTTCCACTCTCGACGGGACTGTCATAAATGATGGTGTCCCCCGTTACCGCCAGCTCCATTCAAGACACTTGAGCGGGATTGATCAGGGAAAAACTGAAGATGGGATATTTCTTCACGTTCAAACAATTCATTCAAAACACCGGATCATCATGAATGCCAGAGTCGCTGTTTCTGAAAATGGCGAACCGCTTTCAGTTAAGAAGAAAACCATTCAGAAGAAGGCCGAAATAAGTGAAGAGATGGAATTCTCCGCTCGCGAAAATTTTACCTATACGGTGGAAAAACTTGTTACTGTTTATACATCCCTGGACCAGGATGTTACAGATATCAAAAAGACGGCATCCGACACACTCCTTCAATATAAAGACTTCGGCAGCCTCTACAGACCCCATGTAAAGGCATGGGAGTCTCTGTGGGACAAATTTGATATCAGGATTGAAGGCGACAGCTTTTCCCAAAAGGCTATCCGTCTGCACATCTACCACCTGCTTGTAACAGCATCGCCACACAATACACAGATCGACGCGGGGATACCGGCCCGCGGTCTTCATGGCGAGGCATACAGGGGACACATTTTCTGGGATGAACTTTATATTTTCCCCTTTTTCAATCTTCACACGCCTGAAATAACGAGAGCCCTTCTCATGTATAGATACAAGCGTCTTGACGCGGCGAGATCTTATGCCCGGAAATATGGCTATAAAGGCGCCATGTACCCCTGGCAAACGGCTGACAGCGGCGGAGAAGAAACACAAATTCTTCATTATAATCCACAAGACGACACATGGGGACCGGATCTGAGCCGCTTTCAAAGACATGTATCCATTGCCGTATTTTATAATGTCTGGAAATACGTTTCGGACACGGAAGATAGAGGGTTTCTGGAGAATTACGGCGCTGAGATCATGCTGGAGATTGCGCGTTTCTGGGCCAGCATCGCAGTGTATGACGAAAACACAAAAAGGTATCATATCGAGGGTGTTATGGGGCCGGATGAGTATCATGAAAGACTTCCCGGTTCTGAAGAATCTGGTCTGAAAGACAATGCCTACACAAATATAATGACTGTCTGGTTGCTTGAAAAGGCCCTTGAGATGATTGACCGGCTTCCGGAGAACGTATTAAAAACGCTCACGGAAAAGCTCACATTCAAGATCGCGGAAACAGAAAAATGGAAAAGAATCACAGAGAAGATGAATGTGATATTATCGAAGGAAAACATCATCAATCAATTCGATGGATACATGGACCTCAAGGAGTTGAACTGGGATTACTACCGCAATAAATATGGTAATATTCACCGCATGGATCGCATCCTGAAGGCCGAAGGCGATTCTCCGGATGCCTATAAAGTGACAAAACAGGCCGATACGCTGATGCTGTTTTATCTCATCGGAGTTGAGGAAGTATGCCGCATTCTTGAGAAACTCGGTTTTGACACAGGTGATCACAATGAACTCCTGACGCGTAACTACGAATATTATGAAAAAAGAACATCTCATGGATCAACACTCAGCAATCCAGTCCATGGAGTAATCTCGAGCGATATACCGGGTGCCGGAAACAAGATGGTGTGGGATCGGTTTATAGAGGCCATAAAATCGGATATCTTTGATATCCAAGAGGGAAGCACAGGCCAGGGGATACATTGCGGTATGATGGCCGAAACAATCGGCATGATCAGAAGGTGTTTTGCCGGGATAGATGCTTCAGGCGAGGTGCTTGAGCTAAATCCACACATGCCCGAACACTGGAACGAACTATCTTTTAAAATATACTTTAGAAACATCTGGTATCATTTTGCATTCACAAAAAAAGATGTCAAAATAAAAATTGAAGGCAACGCGGAGAAACAAATTCCAATTAAAATAGCCGGAAAGAAGATCATCTTCACTGCGGGTAAGACAAAAAAAGTAAATCTTACCAATAGTTGACGGTTTCGTATTATGTAGTAACAGCTGCTTTGCCCGGCAGGTTAAAGCCAGGACCCTTGCCTGTCCATGGTGGATATATCTGCTCACAAAATAACCACGTCATCTTGACCCCATCCGTAAAAATAGCGCGTTAATGTATTCCATGTTGTTATTGCCGGCCTGATCTGGAATCCATGTTTCCCTATATTGTTGTAGTAACCGGTAATATTTATTTTCCTCACCTGTAACCAAGGCAACTAAGCGGGATGTAGTGATTGAGCATTGGTTCCTGTACTATTTAAGACTGCCTTTACCGAAGATATCCAAGACTTCAAATGACAAAGGTGCATGTCGGATTTTTTGATCAATTCATTGAATACGGGTGGACAACATGCAAAGGTGGGACAGCTTATTTTTAGTTCCTATGAAATCCAGATGTCTTCCTGTAATTGATGGATTCAAGAGCAAAGGAATAGTAGTAGATTTCTTTCCTATAATCATTGGAAAATAGTCACTGTCACTTTTTTCCTAGCAAATCGGGATCAATATGACAAATTAAACCCTATATGTTAACGATTATAACTGGGTAAAATACTGTAGTGTAAAAGAAAGTTCGCAATTTGATATATTGCAATAGGCCATCGATATTTCCTAAAAAGGTATTAGCAATAACACATATGAAAGGAGAAAGAGCGATGGCCCGGAAGTATGATACCGCGACGTACAAGAAA
>CAZINZ010000028.1:0-27608 GCA_964540715.1 uncultured Syntrophaceae bacterium
TTCTTGCTGACTTACTTTATCTCCGCGCTTGCTCCCACCTCTTCCAGCTTGGCCTTTACTTCTTCGGCCTCTTCTTTTGACACACCCTCTTTAACCGGTTTTGGAACACCTTCAACAAGATCCTTGGCCTCTTTGAGGCCCAGCCCTGTTACGGCCCTGGCAACCTTGATAACCTGTATTTTCTGTTCGCCAAATCCGGTGAGTATAACATCAAACTCTGTTTTTTCCTCCGCTGGCGCTGCTGCTGCCGGACCGGCTGCTACTGCGGCCACAGGCGCTGCTGCGGAGACACCAAACTTTTCCTCCAACTCCTTAACCAGTTCGGACAGTTCCAAAACTGTCATGCCTTCGAGAAACCCTATAACATCATCTTTTGTAATCTTCTTTGCTGTTGCCATTTTTTGCTATATCCTTTCCAGTATGTTTAATTCTCTTCTTTTTTTACTCTATGTGCCTCAAGAACTTGAACGAGTCCCCTGGGGACTGCGCTCAACACCGTAACGAGCTGGGTCTGTACTCCAACCAGGACAGAAAGCAGTTTTCCGAGAAGGATATCCCTGCTCGGCAATTCAGCCAGCGCCAATATCTGATCCTTGCTTAAAAGCGTGCCGTCCAGCACACCAGCTTCTATCTCAAGCATGTCATTCTTTTTGGCAAATTCAACAAGTATCCTGGTCGGTTCAACCACATCTCCAAAGTTCATCATGAGAGCCCTGGGACCCTTGAGATGGTCATCCAGCAGCGTAAACTCCGTGTCCTTCAGCGCGATACTTAACAGTTTGTTCTTTATCACCCTTAGCTCACTGTCCGCCTTGCGCAACCCATTTCTCAGGTCGGTGATATCCTTAACCTTGATACCACTGTAATCCGCAAGAATTGCCAGCTTCGCTTCCTTAAGCTTCTGATGAAGCTCGGTAACAACAAGTTCCTTTGTACTCCTATTCAATACATGGCCTCCTTTCAATGTTTGAATTCCAAAACTCCCTGTCGTCTGAAGACGACCAGGATTCTCTGAAAGTCAGACCGCTATACAGGAAAAGATACTGCTTAAACTTCCTCATAGTCTCGGCAGGCCGACCCGGTGCTCGCTTAAACATTCCGTACCTGCTGTCTCTGACTTCTTAATTTTATTTTTGACCGGCCTTTAAAATATTTCTGACATCCATCGGATCTATTTTAACCCCAGGCCCCATGGTAGTGGAAAGAGAGATGGCCTTCAGGTATGTCCCTTTGCTGGATGCAGGTTTCAGCTTCATTATAGACTCCATCAATGCCAGAATATTTTCCATCAGCTTGCTCGCGCCGAATGAAGCCTTCCCTACAGGGCTGTGAACAATTCCCGCCTTTTCCACCCTGAACTCAACCTTCCCTGCCTTAAGTTCTTCAACAGCGTTCTTTACATCAAATGTGACAGTGCCGACCTTGGGATTGGGCATCAAGCCACGCGGCCCAAGGATTTTGCCCAGTTTTCCAACACTGCCCATCATATCCGGGGTGGCAACAATCCTGTCAAATTCCATCCAGCCACCCTTGATCTTTTCAACAAGATCGTCTGAACCGGCAAACTCGGCCCCGGCATCAAGGGCTTCTCGCTCCTTGTCTCCTTTTGCGAATACAAGAACCCTCACAGACTTGCCGAGACCATTAGGAAGTACTACACTTCCTCTTACCATCTGGTCTGCGTGTTTAGGATTTACACCCAGTTTAATGGCAACCTCGGCAGTCTCATCAAATTTTGCCCTTGCGGTCGATAACGCAAGCTCAACGGCCTCTGCCAGTGCATAACGCTGTCCTGACTCTACCTTTTCTCTTTCTTTCAAGTATCCCTTACCTTTATTTGACATCTCCACAAAACTCCGAAGTAGATTTATTTGGCAATCTCAATGCCCATGGACCTTGCTGTACCTTTTACAATAGCCATAGCGCCCTCAATATCTATGGCATTCAAATCCTCATATTTTATATCCGCGATCTCCCTCAGCTGCTTTGGGGTTACCGACCCTACTTTTTCTCTCTTTGGATCTCCAGCACCCTTAGCGATTTTTGCTGCCTGCTTTAACAAAACAGATGTAGGAGGTGTTTTGGTAATGAAGGTAAACGATTTATCAGCATATACGGTTATCACAACCGGTATTATCATGCCCTCCTGATTCTGAGTGAGGGCATTATATGCCTTGCAGAATTCCATTATGTTAACCCCGTGCTGGCCCAAGGCAGGACCAATCGGCGGAGACGGTGTAGCCTTGCCGGCCTGAACCTGAAGTTTTATACTCGCAATAACCTTCTTAGCCATTTGATTCCCCTTTACTTATTTCCAATTTCGAAATTACCTCATGATTTTTTTAGTTTTGGACAACCTGTATGAAATCCAGCTCTACAGGCGTTGATCTTCCAAAAATACTCACTATGACCCTCAATTTACCCTTCTCAGGCTTGACTTCATCAACTGTCCCATCAAAATTTGTAAAGGGACCATCTACAATCCTCACGTGATCTCCGTACTCAAATTTAAACTTCGGGCTGGGCTTCAATGTGCCTTCATCAATCTTGGTTTTCAGTAACTGGACAGATTCATCAGATATTGGCGACGGCTTGTCCCTCATCCCTATAAATCCAGTAACTTTAGGGGTATCCTTAACTAAGTGCCATGTGTCATCGTTCAGTTCCATGTTTACGAGTATATACCCGGGGAAAAACTTTCTCTTAGAGGTTTTCTTCTCACCTTTTTTGAGCTCGACAACATCCTCTTCCGGTATCAGTATGTCAGCAAAATGGTCTTGCGCACCAAAGGTGACCACTCGCTCCTCCAAAGAGAGCTTCACTCTGTTTTCAAAACCCGAATACGTATGAACGACATACCAGTTGAACGCCATATCCTTAGCCCAGCACCAATCTTATTATTTTGGTAAGACCGAGATCCACTATTCCGAGGAACAGGGACATGATAATAACAACGACTATCACAACAGATGTCGAGGCAAGCGCCTCTTTTGGAGTGGGCCATGTAACCTTTCTCAGCTCAACCCTTGCTCCCTTCAGAAACCGCTTGATCTGGTTTAACAACAATTTTATCTTTTCCATTCGACAGACCCGACAAAAACATTATGGCAGGCCAGGAGGGACTCGAACCCCCAACACCCGGATTTGGAGTCCGGTGCTCTAGCCATTAGAGCTACTGGCCTGTTTCAATCAATAAATCCCTGATTTGAGAACTCGGAAACCTCACAATGGCCCATTCCCGAATTCCCACACCCCGTAATATCAGCACCGCCGGACAATCCTGCCGCCCGGCTTATCTACAAATTACCCCGGATATTCTATTTCGTCTCTTTGTGTATTGTATGTCGCTGACAAAACTTGCAATATTTCTTCATTTCAAGACGATTCTTCGTTATCCGCTTGTTCTTCGTCGACGTGTAATTTCTCTGCTTGCATTCGCCACATGCAAGTATCACATTATCTCTCATTTCAATAAACCCGCTTTCACCAAAATGGAGCCCACGACCAGGATTGAACTGGTGACCTCATCCTTACCAAGGATGTGCTCTACCAACTGAGCTACGTGGGCCGACAAAAATTCCCTCATCCACACCCTGATAAATCAAACAGATGGAGCGGGAGACGGGGTTCGAACCCGCGACCCTCAGCTTGGAAGGCTGACGCTCTAGCCACTGAGCTACTCCCGCCTGCTGCAACCTCAAATTTACAAAACAATGGTGGAGGGGGGAGGATTTGAACCTCCGTAGGCTTCGCCGGCAGATTTACAGTCTGCTCCCTTTGACCACTCGGGAACCCCTCCACGCTATTTGACGGTAACTGGAGCTGGCGATGGGACTCGAACCCGCGACCTGCTGATTACAAATCAGCTGCTCTACCAACTGAGCTACGCCAGCGTGGCGTTAACCTATTTATATCACTTTACATTCATTCGCACAGTACAGCACTGCCCTGCCTCCTTGAATGCAAGAGTGGGAGACTAAATCTAAAAGATGCATTTGTCAAGAGCTTTTTAACAGTTTTTTAACAGTTTTTTTACAGTTGTCATTTGACAGGGTTTTTTTGAAATTTATATTGGACAGATTGCATGCTTTTGACATCTCTGCTATTTTACTTTGACTATCCTGACGTAAAAAGCTACCTTCGAAGCGTGGTCTCATCCTTTTATATGGGTGTATGGGACTATATGGGGCGTGTGTTCTCGAAGCATCTGAGAATCGGTGCCCGGTTATTAGCGTTATTTAAATAGCCTGCCAGCGAGAGCAACTAAGAACCGAAATACACCATGCTTAACAGATTGGACCAGGGACCTTCGTAACCACTTGTTTCAGTTGTAAAAAAATAATATGAGACTGACCTATGCCACCGATATTCATGGAGCCTTTGAAAGAGTCAAGACTCTTCTTTCCGAAACCGTGGCCGATCTGTACATCATCGCCAGAGATCTCATAGATATCCCCTTTTACACCATGAATACCGCAATCAACTATCACGAACTGCAATCCTTTTTTCACGGTCTGCGTTTTCGGATGAAGAAAGAGGAAATGAAGATAGATGATTTTGTGGATGAACTTGTCGACATGCCCGATACTTCTAAAGAGATTGAAGAGAAGGGCTCAAAGTATCAGCAATACACCATCCGTGCCCGGCGCGTTCTTCAGCAGAAATATAAGGTGCTGGAAAATATAATGGCCATAACGCAGACAACCCCCGTCTTTTCACTACCGGGAAACTACGACATGAACCTGAAATACACTTCTCTGCACGAAAGGGACTTGCACCTCCACTGGCACAATGTCCAGGGGTTGAAAATTGCCGGGTATGGAGGGGCGAACATCTGGACACCCGGCATTCCGGAACGGTATGTGGTGGATTATCAGGACAACAGCGGCGCCGGGGGTAAACGAAATGAGATGATTACTTTCTTCAAGGCAGTTAATCCCGATGTGATCGTAACCCATCAGCCCGCCCACGGCATCCACGACCGGGTGCTGCAGTTCGGAACATCCGGGGCCCACGGCCCTTCGCAGTTTCTGCGATAACAACCCTGTCCTGGCTTGTCTGACCGGTCATATTCATGCAGACTGGGGTTTCCAGATTAGCGAAAAGACCATCTATCTGAATCCATCCAACTTTGGCGAGGTTACACTACTGACCGGCGGGGTCTCGGAGGGTGGTTTCTTTTATGTCCTGGAATTTGACCACCACTCCATCCAGAAGATCATCTTTAAAAAGCTGGTAGATGACCGGATATACGACATAATCGATTATTTCCAGGAAAATAAGCGGTGGGCCGAAAAGATCATCGCTCAGGAACGTTATAACGCACTAAAGGCAGGGGAATACTGGGTTAAGATCTATGGTTTATCGTATGGAAACAACAAACTCTGCGACCCTGATGTGCGTTGCCGTGGAAAATCTTGAGGGTTTATTTGTGGTAACAAGAAGTGCCTTGTGCAATATTGAATTACCCCGCCTGCAATTCGGGGTATCTTAAATAAAAAGGAGGGGAACAGATAATGGGTAAATTTGCGAATCCGCAAGTGGTATGGAAAGCTCTGGACGAGGCCGGCAAGGGTATGCCCGATGAAGTCATGTACATCTACAAGGGCGAGAAAATCAGCTTCAGGCAGGTTGATGACGCATCAGACCACGTTGCATCAGGTCTTTTGAATCTGGGATTCAAAAAGGGGGATCGAATCGGTGTCATTGCCCATAATCAGCCTGAGTGGATATACACGTACTTTGCCGCGGCCAAAATTGGTGCGATTATCGTTGCGCTCAATGTTCGTTATCGGGACACGGAACTGGATTACATGCTAAATCAGAGCGAGGCTCGGACGGTGATCAGCCTTGCTAACCTGACGGATTTTGATTATGGAAAGTTTTTTGAATCCTTTCGACCTGAAATACCTACTGTTACTGATTTCATTTTCATCGGAGACGGAGGTTTTCCCGGAAGCATCAGTTTTGGTTCTCTTTTAAAGACACTTGTTGATCGTGAATTGCTGGACGAGGCCAAAGCGAAAGTCGAACCCGATGATCTGCTAATTATCATCTATACCTCGGGAACGACGGGAAAGCCCAAGGGCGCTGCCATATCGCATAAAAGCCAGCTGGCTTCGGCCATAGCCCAGGCGGAACACGCGAAAGTGACTAGCAAAGACAGCATGCTCATAGTTGTTCCTCTCAATCATGTGGGCGGAATTACCTGTGCCGTACTTTCGAGTCTGATCGGAAGAGCAACGGGCATCCTCATTCCCCAACCCGATATGAATGATATAATAAAACAGACTGCTGCCTATAAACCTAATATCTTCGGAGGGGTCCCCACGCTCTACACTCTTCTCTTTATGTATCAAGACTTTTTATCACTTGATTTGAGTAACGTGCGTGTCGCAATATCCGGTGGTTCTAACGCGGAGCCGGCCCTTCTTGCACAGATAAATGAAGTCTTTCCCAACGCGATGGTCTTGAATCTTTACGGCCTGAGTGAAACCTCCGGCGCCGTGGTCCTGAGCCCATGGGAGAGCGATTTTGAAACAACGGTGCGCTCCATCGGAAAGCCTATCGGAGATTTCGAAGTTATGGTCGTGGATGCAGAAGGAAATGAGGTGCCTTCCGGAGAAACGGGAGAACTCTGTTTCAGAGGTGACGCCGTGTGCAGGGGGTACTTCCGAATGCCCGAAGAAACAACCGAGGCCTTCGACAGCGGAGGATGGCTTCACACCGGCGATATGGGATATGTCGACGGAGAAGGATATATCACCCTGAAGGGGCGAAAAAAAGAGATGTACCTGCAGGGTGGCTTCAATGTCTACCCCGCGGAAGTGGAAAACCTCCTCACCAAACACCCTAAAGTTCTTATGGCTGCCGGGATCGGGATTCCCGACCCGGTTCTGGGTGAGGTCGGGCGTTACTATATCATTTCACAGCCGGGATCGGACACCACGGAAGACGAGCTCAAGGCCCATTGCAGGGAGCATCTTGCTGATTACAAGATCCCAAAACAGATTGTTTTCAGAGAATCGCTCCCCCTGACACCCGTGGGTAAAATTATGAAACTGACACTAAAAGAGGAATACGAGAAAACCGGACAGTGAATGCTTTGGGTTTTTATTCTCAGATATTATACCATGTGCTGAATCCTGTTTCATACATCATTACATTCGATCTCTGCAATACGTTCTATCAGGAGGGGAAAAGCGCATAGTTTCACACGGGCCTCAATACGGTTGGGCATCCGGTGGTATATGCCATGATTTTTACAGGGTGCCTACCCACAGAACCACGACTAACCCATTTGACCTGTTCGAGATTGTTTCTCTCTGCTGGATAGAGCAGTAATGGACGGAATCGCCCTCGTCGAGTTTTATTATCTTTCCTCCATGGAAGAGCTCCACCGACCCTTTCAGAACACAGAGCACCTCCTGTGTATTTTTCAAATTTTTCCTCGCGGGGATGCTTGCTCCCGATTCAATGGCAATTACCGCACTGTCGATTATTCTTCTGTTCTCCGGCGACAAGAAACGCCTTGTCACAAAACCTGATGCCGGAAGTTCAACATCCCCCCAGTCGGCTTTTTTTATTACTACAGATCTTTCCTGCTTTTCAGCAAGCTTAAGGACATCGCCCGCATGGATGCCTATGGCGCTGCATATGTTTACCAGCGTATCTACCGAAGGTGAATTAACATCATTTTCGACCTGAGACAGAAAGCCCTCCGAAATACCGGCCTTTTCAGCCACAACCTTCAGCGTAAGTTTTTTATTCTTTCTTTTGTCTCTTAATATCGAACCCATATTCATGGTTATGGCACACCCTTATCCTTATTAATATTACGTAATGGTAAAAATATATCACTACTTAATATTTGATGTCAATTAATTATTGACATCCGTGTCAAGTTCTGTTGATATGGGATAATCTGGTTTTTGAACGTGACAGGCCGGATCGCAGTTACTCTCCATCCTGAACACCCTCCCGATGAAACAAATGGCGGAGGGACAACATGTACTGCCCTATTAAGGCCTGAGCATATCAGAGATAACAAAAGGAGACGGACATGATGGAATTAACAAATGAGGAACGAATGCTGGCGGAAACCATGTATAAATGGACTGTTAAGGAAATTGCCCCCCTGCAGGAGAAGATCGACGACGAGGACTGGCTTCCTGAGGATTTCTTCAAGAAACTCGGGGAACTGGGTATGCTGGGAATTACTATTGATGAAGAATACGGAGGAGCAGGACAGGGCGTTATGATGCAGGTACTTGCCGTTGAACAGCTGAGCAGGATATCGCCAGCCCTGGGCATGACATACGGCGCCCATTCGAATCTGTGTGCAAATAATATTCACAAGAACGGCACTGAAGCGCAAAAAAACAAATACCTCCCGCCCATGTGCACGGGTGAGCACATCGGCGCATTATGTCTTACCGAACCGAATGCCGGTTCCGATGCCCTGGGTGGAATGAGAACTTTGGCTAAAAAAAGTGGTGACAAGTATATTATCAACGGCACAAAGATGTTTATTACAAACGGAAGCATTGCAAACACTCTGCTTGTCTACGCAAAAACGGCGCCTGAATTAGGACCGCACGGGATAAGCGCGTTTATTATCGAGGCCGATTCACCCGGTGTAACGGTATCAAAAAAGTTGAAGAAATGCGGCATGAGGGGTTCACCGACCTGTGAGCTCAGCTTTGAAGATGTGGAAGTGCCAGCTCAAAACCTGCTTTACGCGGAAAACAGCGGTGTTGCCGTTATAACGTCCGGTCTTGCGTATGAAAGGATAGTGCTGGCCGGAGGTTCTCTCGGAATTGCGGAACAGTCCCTCGAATATTCGATTCAATATGCGAAGGAACGGGAACAGTTCGGAAGACCGATTAAAGACTTTCAGATGATCCAGCAGAAGATTGCAGACATGTACTGCCTTGTGGAGGCATCGAGAGGGCTGGTTTACAGGGCAGCACGTTTCGCCGACGGACCGGAAGGAAAGAGGGGCGGAAAGGGAACTGAACTGGACAAGCTTGCCGCCGCCGCCATTCTCTTTGCCGCCGAGGCTTCCACAAAGGTAGCCTGCGATGGCGTTCAGATCCATGGCGGATACGGTTATTGCCTTGAATATCCGATTCAAAAGCTGTGGCGGGATGCAAAACTGTACGAAATCGGCGCAGGGACTTCCGAGATACGCCGGATGATCATAGCGAGAGAACTTTTCAGGTAAAAGCTGTCGGGCTTTCTTTTCAGAAAGAACGAGCTTACTTTAAACTGAGCAGGACTCTGCCCCTTTTCAGCATCTGGCAGGGTCCCCGCCCGGTTTCTATCAATGCTTATTGACCCATTCAAGATACTTTGAGATCGAGCAGATACAGTCCTGTGTGGTCGCAAACACGGGAAGTCCTGCTTCCCTGAAGGTAGAGAACATGGATATCCGGGTCTTTTCCATGTCAATATCGTCCTGCGTGCATTTTGACAATATAGGAATAACCGGTTTCCCGGCTTTCTTTGCCGCTTCTATTATAATTCCCGGCCCATCATCTGTCTGGTCTCTCTGAAACGTGCTGATGAAGTCCACCGAAAGGAATGGAATAATAACATCTATACAGTCGTCCTGAGCCATTGCCATTATCGTGTGGGACATTACGTTAAAATCGAAGCCGAACATCCCGAGGTCCACCGGGTTTGGGGTAGAAGTGTTGACAGCACTTATTTTCTGACTGATCAATTCCTGCGTGTCTTTCTGTAGTTCAGGAAGAGTTAATCCCCCGAGAGCTGCCAGGTCTGTAAATGTGACGGCCTCTCCACCTCCTGCTACCATAAAGCCGACCCGTGGACCCCGAGGCGGGTTTTTGCATGTTCCCAGCATGGCAATATTCATCATTTGCTCAAAATTTTCTACGAGAATCGCTCCATGCTGGCGCATAGCCGATGACCAGATTAGAAAATTACTGGCCATGGCCCCGGTATGACTTGCCGCTGCCTTTGCACCCACTTCCGTCATCCCGCCCTTGAGAAGGATAACCGGCTTGACTTTTGTCGCGCGTCCCAGGGCATTCAAGAAGGCTCGCGGGTCCTTGAGGTCTTCGACATACCCCGCAATAATCTTGATTTTTTCATCTTTTGCAAAGTACTCAAGATAGTCTTCCGCCCCTATGTCTATCTGGTTTCCGTAAGACACAACCTTATTCAGGCCCAGGCGGATTGATATTGCAGCCCTAACGAAGTTGCTCGTTACCCCTCCGGACTGGCCAAAGAAGCCTGTGTTCATTGATGAGTTTTCCTGAACGGTGAAACCGAAACTTACCCTCGACTCGGAGCAGTATATTCCGATGCAGTTCGGGCCGACGATCCTTGTCCCGTTCTTTTTTGCAACATTCAGAAGCTCTTCTTCGAGATCCTTGTTGCCAGTCTCGCTGAACCCGGCTGTAAAGAAATGTATGAACTTTATCTTTTTCCGCGCCGCCGACTTCATTATTTCCAGAGATTCCTTGAACGGCGCAGTAACAATTGCCAGATCGATACCTTCCGGAAGGTCGTTTATTGATTGGTAAAATTTCACACCGTCAATTTCATCATACTTCGGATTTACTGGATAAAGATCACCTTTATATCCTCTTAGTTTCAATATATGGTAATAAGGAATCTTCCCCCCACCAAACTTTGCTGAGGCTCCGATTACCGCTACGCTTTTCGGGTAAAACAAACTGTCAAAACTCATTGATTTCTCCATTCTCAATTGCAGGCGCCCATCTATTACTAATGAATTTTATAGTCAACATCAAACATAGCACAAAGATAAAAACCTGGTTAATTTTCTCTTTCCTCTATTCCACGGTCAGCAATCCTGCCAAGCGCTTCAACTCCTCTTTTGACCTCTTTTTCAGTATTGAAAATTCCGAACCCAAATCGGACAGTCCCATGCGGATATGTTCCCAGGGTCTGATGGGCGAGCGGCGCGCAGTGCAATCCCGCCCTGCTCATGACCCCATACTCGTCTGCAAGCGCCCTTGCCACCACGGAGGGTAGCATGTTTCTGACATTGAATGATACGACACCTGTTTCGATCAATTCATAAGGGGCATAAGAAATAAGGCCCTTCACATTCTTCGCGGCCTGTTCGAAAAAATAATGGACGAGTCTCTTTTTATGCTCTCTGATACCTTCGATTCCACCTGGAAAACTTTCCATAATATAGGAAATTCCCGCACGCAGCCCACTTATTCCGGCAACATTAAGTGTACCGCTCTCAAAACGGTCAGGCAGAAAAGGTGGTTGCAGCAATCTATCGGAATAACTTCCAGTGCCACCGAATTTCAGGGGCTTCAACAGCGAGATATCAAAATTAGGGGCAATAACAAGCCCCCCCGTACCTGTTGGTCCATAGAGTCCTTTGTGTCCGGAGAATGCAAGGAGATCAATACAATCATCCTTCATGTTGATATCTGCGACACCGGCGGATTGTGCGCAATCAGCAATAAGAATAATTCCTTTTGCCCTGCAAAGTTTCCCGATCTCCCTGATGGGCTGAATGCACCCATTCACGTTGGAGGCATGGTTGATTACTACGACGCGCGTTTCAGGATTGATGGTCTTTTGAAGAATCGTCAGGTCAATAATACCTTCACGGGAACAGGGTACCGTGGAAAGAGTAATCCTTCCTTGCCGCTCCAGTTCTGTAAGCGGCCGCATCACGCTATTATGCTCCATGGAGGATGTGATTGCATGATATCCCTCCCCTGCAACTCCCTGAATTGCCAGATTCAGGGCATCAGTGGCGTTTGCGCAAAAAATGACATGCGCGGGATTCGAAATACCGAAGAGTTCCGACACCTTCACTCGCGTGGAATGGATAATTTCCTCCGCCTCTACTGAAAGCGGATGTCCCGACCTGCCCGGATTCCCTCCGATTCGGGTCATATAGTTAACCATCTCATTGATCACTTCGGTGGGTTTTGGAAAGGACGTTGCCGGATTGTCAAAATAGATGAACTTATCTTTTGCCAAACGATTTTTCATAATTTTATATAATACTGGATAGTGACAAACCAGTAAATCGAATATCGTAATTCGGGAAAAAAACCGATATCTTTCTCGTCACCCTAACAGAACTTCCCATTCATTCTTCAGCCCTTAATCCCCTGTCCACCCGCTTTCACTATTTCTTCGCGTAATTCATAGTAACGGACAAGGGCTTTTATCGCCCTGGCGGCGCGTTCGGGGCCGGGGAAGATGGGAACTCCACGACTGAGAAGCTCCTGTATGAAATGATCCCTGAAACTGCGGTACGTAAAGCCAACGAGCGGTTTGTTATGCTCTTTCAAGATTCCGGAAATGGCATCGCAACACATTTTAATGAATTTTTTACTTTCAATCTCGACCTTCTCCTTGGACATACCCATCAGGGCCATCGACTGCTCCACCATTTCCGAAGGCAGAAGAAAATACATCAGAAGAATGTCCATGTTTTCTTCTTCAAGAAGTGCTTTAGGGATGCCCGAAAAAAAGTCCATCCAGTTCTTGCTGAAAGTGATATCCACCGGATTTTGAATGCTTCCCGTATGAGGTATGAAGGCGGACAGTTTTGAAGTAGTTTCATCTGAAAAACCCGGCAATTCAAGCCCTATCCTTCCGCAAATATCCGCTGCCTCCGCACCCGGTCCGCCGGAATGGGTCTGTATCACCACCCTACGTCCTCCCGGTTTGGGCAGATTTCCAAGGACCCAGCAATAATCGAACATTTCCGTTACGGAATCGGCCCGTATAACCCCGCTTTGCCTGAAAACCCCATCATACAGACGATCCGGCCCGGCCATTGCCCCGGTATGCGAAAACCCCGCTTTTCTACCTGTTTCCGAACCACCCACATAGTAGGCGACAATTGGTTTTTCCGGGATAATTGCCCGGGCAGTCTCAATAAATTCTCCGCCCCTCCGTATCCCCTCTACGTAGAGTGCGATCACCCGTGTATTGGGACACGAACCGAGATATCTCATGCAATCAACAATATCCACAGTTGCCTCGTTTCCCACGCTAAAAGCCGTACTGAATCCGAGACCATACTGTGAGAGATACTGGAAAACCTGGGTAACAAAACTGCCGCTCTGAGAAGCCATGCCGATAAAACCGGGTTTGCCCTCATACCGGAGGAATGTTGTATTCAGTTTATGATGGGGGTTTGCTACGCCGAGACAGTTTGGACCTATAAAAATCATACCGTATCTGTTCGCTATTTCGATGAGTCTTTTTTCCAGATTAACGCCATCTTCACTCGACTCTTTGAATCCTCCAGAGACTACTATGGCATGTTTGATCCCCTTCTTTCCACACGCCTCCATTGTCTCGCATACAATCTTCGTTGGTAATACCAGTACGGCAAGATCCGGAATCTCGGGTAACTCCTCGACACTCTTATATGCTTTCATCCCCTGAACCTCCGTCTCACGGGGATGTACCGGATAGACGGACCCCTCAAAACCAAGCGCTCTGAGTGAATTGAGCTGAGTGGTACCCATGGCGGAAACGTTATTCGAAGCTCCGAAAAAAGCGATACTTTCAGGATTAACTATTTCGTAAAGCGGGTTTTCTTTTACAGATGACAACATATTCCTTCCCTTTCCAAGACGTCCTCGTCTTCATGGACATGCTGGATCAGAGGATATGAAATTCATGACAGCGATGACCGCTGCCTTTCCTATTATAATGGTTACATAAAGTCAAGATTCATCCTGATATTAAAAATCAGCTGTCCAAGAGCCGGTTTTTCGAACCCGGCCTTTTGCTTTATTTGTAAAAGGTAAGAGTCCGTCGGTCATCGAATGATAAACTCAAACAGGGTATTTATCCATAAAGGTCGTGCCAAAAGCTTATCCCCTTCGAAGCTGGCTCATTGCTTGCGACCAAGTTATCAACGTCCTTGCCCGTACCGTAAGTTTACCTATTATTTATTGCTAGTCGAGATTTTGAATGAAAAAGTTTGTGCAGCAGATTTCAATCCGTACTGTTCAGGAGTGATCGAGGGGAAAAAGGAATGTGCCGGTTATTGGTGTCACCTACTACTAAATAACTTTGAAAAGCCCAGATGTTGATAATTACGAAATGAAATCCTGTTGTCCGCGCAGTGAGTTTGATCAACATTTTTCCGTGGAGCAATTAATCGCTAATAATAATTTTACCTCACTTTTCCTATCGGGAAGGCCTGCCCGCTTATTGATATCGTGGGATACTGGGCTTTCTTGTATATTTTCTCCGCCAAGGCAGGAACTTCATTGTCCACATAATCTGCAAGTTCTGTCGTCTTAACATACCCTGTATTTCCCTTGTCGGCTTTTCCTTTCAATCCTTCTGCCAGCACGTAAGTAAACAATCCATGACCCTGATAGCCCTCCAGCGCTTCCTGTAAAGAAGTAGATGCCGAAAGAATGGTCGAGCCCACCGCCCGGCTCAGGATCTTCATCGCCGTGTCCTCGCTCATGCCTCTCGTCAGGAGTGCCACCTGGATTGCATCACCCAAAGCCCCCGCATTGCATGTGTCGATGATGATCAGCTTTTTTGTGGCATGGATATTACCGATAAGTTCCTTGATTACCGACTGACCAATAGCGTCGGTCTTGAGTCTCTTTGTCCGCGTTGATCCTACATTCGAGGTGATGAGAAAATATTCTCCATCGTCAACGGTGCCGTGGCTCGCCACATATAAGACAAACAGGTCATCAGGATTTAAAGACTGCATGGCCTTAAGTTCTTTTAATATGTTTTCTCTTGTCGTATCTTCTTTGGATGAAAGTGTTTTTACTTCGACCTTGTCAAAAAGAGACAACGCACCCTTTTTAAGTGTGTCGGCAAAGAGTGTTGCATCTGCTACGGCATAATTAAGCTGGAGCTTGGGATTCTTATACTCGTTGATGCCAATGACAAGAGCGTAAAGTGAAGGCCTGCCAACGGACTGATAGGACGCTGCTATTTCCTGAATAGCGTCTGTGCTCTGCATGGTATTGTCGGCATTAAAGGCAATGGCTCTTATTGTGTTCACGCCATTGGAAAGTTTCAGGGTATATGTTTTATAGATTTCATTCTGATTAGATGCGACAACGTTTACGCTTCTTGCACTGTCAAGCATAACGGCGGAACCGTTGAGATAAAGCCTGATATCGCCAACCCCTCCTCCGGCATCAGTAATTTTTAAAGTTACGGGGGTTTCATTCTTGTCAATGCTTTTGGGTGTATCAACTATTGCAACAACGGGAGGCGGTTTTACATCCGCTACTTTTTTGAGTTTCTTTAAAGACCCGCCGGCAAGCGAAACCTTTACGAGGTCTGGACGGAAAAATGATTCCCGGAGTTGCGAAATGCTGAAGGGCTGCCCATTAACACTGACACTCAGATACTCATCGCCTTTTTCGGAAGAGTTGTAGTAACCGCTCGGTGTGGTTACGAGCCATTCACCATCATCAAAAGCGATCATTGCGGCAACTTCGTCACCGCTTGCAACGTTGAACAGTCGCAAGGAAGCGGCGGATGCAATTGCTACGAGTTTTCCGTTTGGGGAAAAAGCCGCGTGGGCGGGACTCATTCCCATGATGATTTTCTCGTCGGGTCGCTTTAATTGCCTGATCAATGCTCCGGTTGCGATATCCCATAATTTGTATTCTCCGAACATGTTCCCACTTAGTACGAGTGCGCCATCAGGAGAGACTGTAAGGTTGTTGATTTTTTGGTATGCCTTCTTATGGGCAAGAAAGGTGCCAGGGACGGTAAATCTGACAATTTCCTTTGTTTGGTTTCCCGTTGCAATGTCCAGCGACACAATGGATATAACTGCCTCATTACCCAAGATACCCTTGAATTCAGAACGCGAGGCAAGAATGAACTTACTATTTGGCGGAAACACCACTGCATCTGCCCTCAGATCAGTCTTGTGCCAGATTTCCCGGCCTGTTTTAATATCTAACAATCTGAGGCCCTCGTTGTCCGAACTGAACATCGAAGGGACAAGAGCGATGTACCTGCCATCGGGCGAAATAGCGCCGAGATCGTATCCATCAAACACCCTGAGCACTTTGCCCGTTTGTGTATCTGCTAATTTTGTGGTGTAAATAATATTGAATATATTGCCAGACTGGGCTGTGCCTGACAGAAGTTTCCCATCTGGCGAAAACGATAATTGTAGTCCAAAATCGCCGCCGATAGTGCGTATCTCCTGCCCGGTACCCGCATTCCACAATTTTGTTATATCGCCGCTCAGCATATTGTTTCTACCTGATGCTGCAATCACCTTTCCATCTGGAGAATAGGCCACATCACTGACTCCATATTCGACGGGAAAGGGGATGATTCGCGCGCCTTTGGCATTGGCCACATCCCATACTCTTAGCGACGGCCTGAGTCCGCCCGAAACCAGATATTTCCCATCGGGCGAATAGTCAAGTACACCGACAGCCGAAACTTCGCTTTTAACCTCCATTTTTCTATCGTTAGAATCGAGACTTATCTGCGGGGTAGTCATCATCATGCTCGCACAACCCGTAACGATTGTAAGAAAGGCAGCCAATATTACTCGATAAGCAAACATAGTCGCCTCCTATTTTTAATGATTGGTTAAAACACCAGAAAATGATTAACAAGCATTATGTTACCTGTTCCAGTTTGCCGTTTCTGATGCTGAAGATGAAAGAAGTGTTTTAAAAATGATAACGCATTACTTCTTGACGGTGTGAGAGTAGGACAAGCGGCTTTGTATGTCAATGTAATAATAAACAATCGGCAACATGCAATTCATTGATTACGACTTGAAAAGTTTTATAGATAGGCCAAAAAATGAAAAAAATACTTCAGGAAGTTACAAATATTACGTCACCCGGGAAAAATCACGATCAATAATCTGCACAGTTCAAACCACATTCAATGATCTGGTCCGAATGGTAATGGCGTTGACTTGTATTTGCTATTGAGTGAGTGTGGATCATGAAAATGTGACATGAGCCAGATATTGTCTCCACCTACAAACAAATGATCCTGATCAAAGGGAATACTAGGGGTTACTGGTTGAAAGTCTCAGTGTAATACTCCTTGACAAGACATCATAATGGAGTTAGTGGGTTAGAACATTGATCTTGAACTTATTATGTGTGCTTGTGAACAGGTGTAACCTTGGGGGGATTATGGTCTGATTATCTAAAGCTTTGTTTCTCGGAATGAGAGATAGGGCTTTTTTTGTGAATAGCTAGGATTGATACTGCGGTTGATAGAACAATAAGCCAAAGAAACAAATTATAGGCGAACGGGGAGATCCGTCATGACATGGCCCGGCGAAGAGTTGATAATCCGATTGTGGGGAACCCTTGTCGAGAAGGGAATAGGATCTCTATTGACGCCGTGGCAAATAAAGCGTGAGGGCCGCGCTCATATCGAAGTACGACGTACCGAGACTCTTGCGATTGCGCAAACAGAAAATGACGCCGAAGACATTCGCACGGGACGGAAACGCATTGAAGACTTTTTACCTGGCTTGAAGTTTAGTATCGCGGAGCAAGCTCTGGCAGACCACAAGGAGCCTATCGAGCCAACTATTAGTCTGCCAGCCGTTGCCAAAGCATCTGCGCGGCAAATGTTAGAGGACTCTGTCCGGCGACAAGTGAACGTGGCCAAGGCTATTGTCCAGGCAGAGCAACGCCTCAGGGGCGACTCACAAGACCCCCCCAAGGAGAAAATCAACGATGACTGGCTTTACCGATGGCGGGATTACGCCAGCGATGTTTCAGCAGAAGAAATGCAGCAACTCTGGGGCAATCTTCTGGCTGGAGAATTGAAAGCACCGGGGTCGTATTCTTTTCGGTGTCTCGATTCTCTGAGAAATCTCTCGCAGAGTGAAGCCAAAAAGATTGAGAAAATTTCACCTTTCGTCCTTGAAAATATGTTGTGGAGGAACGAAGACAATTTATTTAAATCAGAGGGAATTACGTTATCAACTCTTTTGGAAATGCAGGAATTAGGAATCATTTCCGGAGTTGAATCGCTCGGCATAAAAATGACGTGGTCAACAAACCAGCCTGATAAATTCTCCCAAGCCCTACGATCGAACGGTAAAGTGCTAATAGTAAAGCACGATGATCCTAAAAAGATTATAAAATTAAATGCTTACATGTTGACATCAATCGGTAAGCAGATACTTAAGTTGGGGAGTTTTCAACCACATTTAAATTACCTAAAAACAATAGGCAAGACGATATGCAATCAAGGTTTTTTAGTCACAATCGGAGACTACGTCAATATTTCCGAGACTGAGTTTCAGTTTTTCAACGAAGTCTCGATAGAGACCCAACAAGGTACTCATGTCGACAGTCCCGCCATAAACGGACCTGCGGCTTAGCTTGAGCGTTACTGATTACCTCTTGTAATGTTCTATTATTTATTCGATTAAAGCTTTGCAGCCTTCAGGAAGAAGACATTAGCCTGCGGTAATTCGGGGGACATGATACTTAATTTTTTAAAATGGTTCGTAAGTGCAATAAAATCGACATGTTTGCCTAATAATCAATCCACCTGACCTCTATTCCGCTGGTGCTCCATAGAGGCAGGTCATTTCAAACGTTAGTGGAATAATTACATGAAATCAAAGCCACTAAAAGAAAGGGTTATTGAAAACTCTTAGGTAACGTTGATTACAGGATTTAAGTATTTTGGGCTTCTCTGAATCTGAATATTAATGGATTAATGAACATTTCTGAAAATGGAAGGCGAAGCTGAAACTTAATAAACTTAAAGAGGAGGGGAATATGGTAAGGTCGATAATAAGAGTTGCAATAGTCTCTGTTATTGTTCTGGGGTTGATCACTGTTGGTGCCTGTAGAAACGCTGATAAGCCAGCGGAACGTACCCAAGTTGTCGTAGTCGGCTCAGGAATGGCGGGACTGATGAGTGCTCTTTCGCTGGCTGAAAAAGGAATAAATGTAATCCTCTTAGAAAAAGAGGACGTGGTTGGAGGAAGATTGTATTCAGTAGTTTTCGACGGATTTGTTTGCAACATGGGAGCACAGTATTTTTTTGACGGTATACATCCAGTAGTTGATTCTTATGTAAAATCTTTTGATGTTCAACCCATAGATAAGTTGGGCATTTTTTGGAAAGGTAAATTTTACAAGTCAAAAGAAAATGAGAAGGATTTTCCAATACCTGGAGAATTAGAAGGAGAAATGGCTCTTGCTTATAAGCAGCTAAATATTGATTACAAGTTAGCAGGTAAAGGCAAAGAGTGGTTTTTTGACATAGAGCCTAAAAATGATTTGTGGAATAAGCTTGAAAAAATGAGCTGCGCTGAATATCTCGCAAAATTCCCGGCAGATGTATACGACCTTATTAATACGGAGCTGGGTGCAGAAACAGGGGGTGATATTAAATATTTGTCAGCCGTAGTGCTTGTTGGATGGGATGGAGACGAAAATCAAAGGAAATTTATCCTTAAGGGCGGGAACCAGGCTCTGGCCGAAAAAATGAAAGAGGATTTCCTCAAAGCTGGCGGAAAAGTATATTTGAATTCTGAAGTTACAAAGATAAAGCAAAGCGAAGATTCTGTAAATGTAGAATGCAAGGATGGACAGGAATTTGCTTCCGACTATGTAGTTGTGGCAACAACGGCAAATGTTGCAACGGATATAGTAAAAGGTCTTCCTACAGAAAAAATATCGGTTTTATCCGAAGCCGTCTACGGTCCGATTGCCCAGATCGGTCTTCATCTCAAAAACTTTCCCACTGGAGAAAAACTGAGCGCTGCTCTTTGCGTAAAGGGAGATATTACCGGGTATCTAAATCAGACTGGTTCTGTTGTGGGGAATCCGGCAGAAGGTACTATAATCAGCGTGACTGTATCAGATCTTGATGTTTTAAAACTTGATGATAAAGCGCTCCTGGAACGTATTGGCGGTGCTTTAAAGAAGATCGACCCAGTATTCAATCCTGAAACAGATATCTTGAGTTATAAAATCAAAAGATGGAAACGGGCAGTTCCCACATGGCGACCGGGATATGCCTCTAAAAATCAAGAGGCTCTCAGGAAGCCTGTCGGCAGGATATTTTTTGCCGGGGATTATACCGGCGACCCGTCATTGATGGGAGCCGCCTGGTCAGGAAGCAGAGCTGCCGAAAAAATATTGGATAACATAAAAAACTAAAAAGTCTCACCCACTGGGTGAATTCCAGGAACGCAATACTAAATTATTGACAATATTCGAATGAATTACGGTTGTGCTTGAGGAGAAGGACAACCAGGAACTTCGTCAGCATGGACTAACAGGCAGACCATTTGGCGGTAATTTGCCTGTTGATAAGCTTGATGCACTGTTCGGGAAATAGCCTCGTAAGAAAACGACCGGGTCAAATGGTTCATGGAAAAACATGGAGACGTGAATAATTTAGTATCGCGTCCCCGGAATTTCGCCGGATGTGAAAAATCAACTATTTACCGGTTTCTGAACACACCGACGTTCAACTGGCTTAATCTCCTCTTCCGACTGACACAGAAAGTAATCAATCAGTTTTTCACTCCCCCTACAAGCGAAGACAGGGAAAAGTTGCTGATCATAGACACCTCTTCCTATGAACGTGATCGCAGCAAAAAGGTGGAGTCGTTGAGCTGGCACACCTGTTTCTACTTCCCGTTCCTCTCCAGAAACTGTTCAGCCAGCTTGAATTTCTGGACTTTTCCGCTTGCCGTCATGGGGATAGACGTGTTGAATTCCCAGTATTTTGGTATCTTGTGCCGGGCGATTTTGCCGGTACAGAATTTTTCGAACTCATCTGAGGCCGCATCTTCACCATCTTCCAGTTCCATGGATGCGAGGATCTGTTCGCCGTACTTCTCGTCGGGGATCCCGACCACGTACACATCCTTCACCTTGGGATGCCGATGGAGAAATTCCTCTATCTCCCGGGGGTATATATTCTCTCCCCCCCTGATTATCATGTCCTTTATCCGTCCGGTAATCCTGAAATAGCCGTCTCTGTCCACCGTTCCCAGGTCACCTGTGTGAAGCCAGCCATCCGTATCAATCGCGGCCTCGGTCTCCTCGGGCATCTTGTAATACCCTTTCATAACGCAGGGGCCTTTGGTGACAATCTCTCCTTGCGTATCCGGGGGAAGGGCCTCCCCTGTCTCCGGATCAACCACCCCACCATCAATCCCGTCAAAAAGCCTTCCCACCGTCGATACCCGGAGATCCACCGGATCGCCTCTCCGTGTCATGGTCATAACGGGAGAAGATTCGGTCTGGCCGTATGCGATAGTGATCTCGGTGCAGTGCATCCCGGTCATAACGTTTTTCATAGCCTCCTCCGGGCAGGGAGCGCCCGCCATGATACCGGTCCTCAGGGAGGACATATCGAATTTTTCGAAATCAGGCTGGCCCATAATGGCAATAAACATCGTGGGTACCCCGTTGATAGCTGTGCACTTCTCTGTTTCTATGAACTCCAGCGCCTTGAGGGGATCAAAACTCTCCAATACGACCATCGTTGAGCCGTGGTACACACAATTGAGCGAGCTCATGACACAACCAAAACAATGGAAGAGAGGGACCTGGACCAGTAGCCGATCATTCTCTGTCATCCCCGTAACGTCCCCCACCATTTTGGCATTGTTGATAATATTGCGGTGCGTGAGCATGACTCCCTTGGGGAATCCGGTGGTTCCGGAGGTGTACTGCATATTCACCACATCGTCCGTGTCGAGAGACAGCTCACGGTTTCTCAGCTCTTCATCCGATACCGCCCCGCCCAAACGTACAATATCTTCAAAGCAAAAGGCGCTCCTGTCCTTGTTTTTATTCCTTATGTATATAACGTTTCTCAGAGAGGGGAGCCTGTCCGATCGTATCTCTCCCACACCGGCGCCTTCCGCCTCCGGTATAATCTCCTCCACTATCTGCGAGAAGCTTGTGTCCCTGTATCCCTCAATGTGAACCAGTGTTGTGGAATCGGACTGGTTCAGTATGTACTCGAGCTCATGCGATTTGTAATTCGTGTTGACCGTCACCAGAACGGCCCCTATCATCCCCAAACTGAACTGAAGGTGAAGCCACTGCGGAACATTGGTGGCCCAGACGGATACATGATCTCCCTTTTCCACTCCAATCGCCAGGAAACCCTTGGCTACTTCCGTACAGGAAATCAAAAATTCATCATATGTTTCCCTGACACCGAATTCGGGACAGATAAGTGCGTCATTCTCGGGAAATCTCGATACTGTTTCCCTCAAGAGATCGCCCATGGTAATTTCTCTGAAACCAGACATACTTTCCTCTTTTCTGATAGATTTATGGGTTAGCGGAAGGTGAAATTCCAAAATCCGCGCCGCTTTGTATATTGTTTTTTTTACTAGTGTCAAGAAAAATAACTTCAACAAAAGCAAGCTTCCCCTTTAACCCAACTTTAACCCCATCCCGGACCCAACTGCAATTAAATCTGATACTTGAGGCTGGGAGAAAATAGGAACAGCGCCCTTTTTAACCCTGACCGTTTTCTCATTGGGACGGACATACTAAGTCGAAGAGAACATGATAACGCCATCAACGCGGCGCGAAGTGGACTTTTACCTTACCTTCGCCCATCCACGGCTCGGAAAATCGCACACGAGAACGCTCTGTATCTGCTTGGACTTAACAAATAATTGGGAATTCCATTCGCTCACATATCAGGAGTCGATTGTTAATTTATGGGTTAAATAGTACAGCGACTATTTTTGATGAGATTTTCATCAAAGGGATTGCGGCAATTCTCGACAGAAAACTAACGAAGAAAAAGTCGATGTAGCTATTAAACGGTGAGAAATCCTGTTATGATGATTAAATTACGTAAACAATTCGGACGTCTATCTTGTACTTGCATTCCCCCTCCAATTACTGTATAAGCCCTCCAACGTAAATTATTTCTCACGACGGTTTCAACGGCCATTTGTCCGCCCCGCCCAAGAAGTTATTTCTAACCAATTAAAATCGAGCATCCCGGCCTTCGAGACAGGGATGCCGAAGTTGCCGTGATCGTTGCGGTCCTTTCTTTTCCACGCGTCCGGCGGGTAGAGAGTTGTATAACCCCGGACCAGGAAAAACATGAGAGAACTTGCACACGCTTACGCGCCGCGCACGCGCACCAGTCAATCTACATTAAAACTACAAGCCCAACTGCCGCAAGGCGCCTTTGGCGCTCTTCTTCCCGAGATTCAACGGGTAGTGGCCGCAGAGGGATACGTCACTCCCACACCAATCCAGGAGCAGTGCATTCCGCACCTGCTGAAAGGACGGGACCTGCTGGGTTGCGCCCAGACAGGCACGGGCAAGACGGCAGCATTTGCCCTGCCGCTCCTGCAGCGACTTACCGTCAACTTCCGCCAACCGAAGAAAGGAACGCCCCGGGCCCTTATTCTCGCCCCCACACGCGAACTGGCGGCACAGATCGGGGAGAGCATTCAGACCTATGGACGAAGGCTGCGCCTCACCCATACAGTGATCTTCGGCGGAGTCAGCCAGGTCCACCAGGTCAAGTCACTGAATCGGGGCGTCGATATCCTCGTTGCCACCCCCGGACGGCTGCTTGATCTGATGCAGCAGGGATTCATACATCTGAACGCGGTTGAGGTTTTCATTCTCGACGAGGTGGACCTCATGCTCGGCATGGGCTTCATCCCCGATATCAAGCGGGTGGTGACCCATATTCCGGCCGAGCGCCAGACACTGTTCTTCTCGGCCACCATGGCCCCGAAAATGGTAGAGCTGGCCAATACCATGGTCCGAAACCCCGTACGGGTGCGCATCGCGCCCGACGAACCCACGTTGGAGTGCATCGCGCAGAAGGTGCTCTTTGTGGAGAAAAAAAACAAGGCTGCCCTGCTGGTCTCTCTCTTGAAGGACCCACGCATCACGAGGGCACTTATTTTCACGCAGATGAAACACGCAGCAAACCAGGTGGTGAAAAAGTTGAGCTCCGCCTCCATTGAAGGCACTGCCATCCACGGCAACAAGAGCCAGTCCGCACGCACCAAGGCGCTTGAGGGCTTCAAGAAGGGCCGCTTTCGTGTACTCGTCGCCACCGATGTGGCTGCACGGGGATTGGATGTGGACGACATCACTCACGTGATCAACTACGATCTTCCTGTAGAGGCCGAAACTTACGTACATCGTATCGGGCGCACCGCTCGTGCGGGGGCAAATGGTGACGCCATTTCCTTCTGTTGCGCCGAGGACCGGGCGTACCTGCGGGAAATTGAGCACCTCTTGGGCAAGCCGGTGCCCGCCGATATGCAGCACGCTTATCACTGCGACGCGGCCAGCCTGTCGAACCAGGCCGCACCGAAGAATTTCGGTCGCAACAGCGGCAGCGGACGACCCCAGGGCAACTTCACCCGCCCACGCGGCAGCAAAAGAGGCAATCGTGGCCGGCACTAAAGTGAAGTCTCTACAAGACCTGACTCAAAATTGTGTATATTTCGCCTTTTAGCGGCGCATCAATTCTTGATACCGTAATTTGGGGGACATAATATGAAAATTCGGGGGACATAATACTGACGGTTTCGTAAAAAGTCCGAACTTCTGTCGTTTTGTCATTCCCGACCTGATCGGGAATCTATAACTGCTTGTAATTACTGGATTCCCGCTTTCGCGGGAATGACAGATTAGCGAGTGTTTGACTTTTTACGAGTTTATCAATACTAAATTATTGGCAAGTAAATAATAAGGGCAACGTTACCAATGACTTTTGTTGTTGTTTGCCAATCGTAATTTACTGCACGCTGGCCCATTTAGGTTTTGTTTGTTTTAAGGAAGTACACCACGGGAATAGCCGTTACTGATGGTTTCAAGTTCAGTCCATGAGGAAACTTACTCGCCCCACCTGACAACTACTTTTTTATTATATTTTTTTCTATTGCTTCTTTCGGAGTGACACCCGCATCTATGTAAGTCTGCCACATTATGTTTGCAAACTCGCTCATCGTCTTTAAATCGATAATGGGCTGTTTGATTCGTTTCATCGTGTCATCTGATATCTTGAAGTTTTGCACGATCTCCACTCCGGCCTGCTTTATCGCGTCAAGAATGTCGGCACAAACTTTTTCAAAACCGGGTTGAACCATGGTTTCAGCGGCGGGTCTGTATATCTCCGCAACGAGCGCTTCCTTATAGATGTATTTCAAATGTGAGGACATCTGGTCGAATATGGAATTCTCGGGAAATCCGGCTACTGAAAGAGCAACCATTAATGGATGACGTCCGCGCAGGGGATGGGAGGCCTTTCCGTCGCGTTCGATTATGATCGGCTCAATTGCCGGGAGAGTGCGATCCATAAATGTTTTTAGCTGGGCGCTTACTCCAAAGTAGTAGAGCGGTGTGGCAAATACGGCAAGGTCTGATTCCAGAAATTTTGGAAGCAGCTCTCTGCTCATGTCGTCTTTGTGAACACATATTCCAGGTGTCTTTGTCCAGCAGGTGAAGCAGCCTATACAATAATTGATCTTTTTGGCGCGAAGATGGACAACCTCTACCTCGGCATTCGCCGAGCGCATACCCTCCACAAGAGAATCCAGCAATAGCTCTGTCTTACTCTGATCTTTGCCTCGTGGACTTGAATTGATAGCCAAAACCTTCATGTCTTCCTCTTTCTGTTTTTAGTTGTAATTGGGCCTGCGCCCTTTTATTCATTCTGAATTTGCCGCTATTTTATTAAGGATGATAAGATCAGTCGCCTTCGCCGGCGATGATTGCCCTGACCCTTTCGAGCTCCTCCGGTGTGTCCACTTCGACGGAGTCGTGGAGGGTCTCAACGACCTTTATCCTGTACCCGTTTTCCAGTGCCCGGAGTTGTTCGAGGGCCTCGGTTTCCTCGAGATGCCCCACCTCCAGGTTTGTGAAGATGTCCAGAAATGATTTTCTGTATGAATATATCCCGTGGTGTTTGTAGTATGGAACAGCTTCCCTTCCGTCGCGGTCGTAAGGTACTGTCGCGCGCGAAAAGTAGATCGCGTAGTGATCCCTGTCAAAGACAACCTTTACCGCGTTGGGATGATGTATCTCTTCTTCCCTCTTTATCTCGTATATAAGAGTGCAGAAATTCACCAGCGGGTCGTCCAGAAGGGGCCGGGCCACCTCTTCTATCTGAGACGGGACGAAGAGGGGTTGATCCCCCTGGATGTTCACGACGATATCCTCGTCATTCAGGCCGAGGTTTTCCGCGGCCTCTGCTATCCTGTCCGTCCCGGACAGGTGATGTTCAGAGGTCATTACGACATTCCCCCCGAACTTTTCCACCCCGTCAAAGATTCGCTTATCATCCGTGGCCACCGCGACATGAGATACCATACCGATTCCGGCCGCCTTTTCATACACATGCTGTATCATGGGTTTGCCGCAGATGTCCGCCAGCGGCTTCCCCTCAAACCGCGACGACTTATATCTCGCGGGTATAATGCAGATTACATTCGGCATAACTTTTTCTGTCCGTCGATTTTAAAGTTCTTTTGCCGCCCTTCCTATCGCATCTACCGTCTCATTCATTTTCTCTTCGGACATCATGACAGGCATGATCATGAAGAGCGTCCGGCCCATAATCTCTTCGGCATGGGGGATGTCCTCCACACGGTACCGTGCCGTTCCTTTGTACATCGGGTTGGTAAATGGAAACTGCTTTGAATTGGCGGTTGCCCGGGCGATAAGGTGTTCCCACCGCGGCGCGTAATGCCACGCGTTGTCTCTGTAGTATATGGCCCCCACATCTCTTTCGGCAAGCAGCTTCTGAAAACGTTTTGTGGTTCCTTCATCCGGGAGATTGAACCCCAGAAATGTCGCGGTGTCGCCGTCGGGATCGAAGAGTTTTCTGAAGCCGATTCCGCTTACCGCGGCCAGGGCATCCTTAATGGCTGCCTTGTTCTTGCGCTGCTGCCCGATGATATAGTCCAGCTTTCTGAGCTGGGCCAGGCCGACCGCGCCCTGGAATTCATTCATGCGGTAGTTGAACCCAAGGATAGATCGTCCTTCATCTCCCCTGCCTACATTTGGGTTGTGGTCATGGCCGTGGTCATGGTACCAGTCAGACCTGTTATAGAGGTCCTGGCTGTTTGTCAGTACCATCCCTCCCTCGCCAGTGGTCATAGTCTTATAGTAATCGAAACTCAGGATCGCCATGTCCGCAAATGTCCCCAGCTTATTTCCATGATAGCTTCCTCCGCAGGCCTGGGCATTGTCCTCAAGGACGAGCAGGTTGTGCCTTCTCGCAACTTCCACGATCTTATCTATACGAGCGGGTGCCCCGCACATGTGCACCGGAATCACACATTTCGTGGAGGGTGTTATCTTCGATTCGATATCGTCCGGGTCAAGGTTCAGCGAATCGTCTATGTCGCCCATTACCGGTATTGCACCCGCTTCCAGTATCGCCTCATAGGTTGCGATAAAGTCAAACGCGGGGACAAGAACCTCGTCTCCCGGTCCCACGTCCAGGGCTGTAAGGGCGACCTTCAGGGCCGCGGACCCTGATGTCACACCCAGGGCATATCCGACGCCAAGATAATCGGTGAATGCCTTTTCAAATTCTTTTACCTTGAAGACACCCTTTCTCTCCTCATCAAATCCATA
>CAZINZ010000028.1:27708-30294 GCA_964540715.1 uncultured Syntrophaceae bacterium
AGGGAATGCACAGCGGTAACCCCGGCGTTTGCCAGACCAAGCCCGGCATACATGCTCCCGAGGAGCATCTGTCCGCGTGCCTCCAGATCGGATCCGTTGTGGACGCACGTTCGAAGGCTTGACGAAATCATGCCGATCGCTTCGAGCGACACCAACTCACTCATGGGGCTTGCCGTAATCGACGTATATGATTCTATGGCATGACACAGGGCGTCAACCCCGGTGGTCGCCGTTACATGCGACGGGATGCTCAGTGTGAGTTCCGGGTCGAGGAGGGCGATGTCGGGATAGAGATAGGGGCTGTTCATCCCCTCCTTCTTGTTCAGGTCTTTGCGTATGAAGACGGAGGTGAAGGTAACCTCGCTCCCCGTGCCGGCGGTTGTCGGGACCATAATGGTGGGTAGTCCCGGCCCCGGCACATTGTTCAGTCCGAGGTAGTCTTTGGCCTTTCCCCTGTTGGCTGTTATGACCGCTATGGCCTTCGCCACGTCCATTGTGCTCCCGCCGCCAATCCCCACAACGATATCGCACTTTCCGGTCGAGGCCGCCTTAGCGCCTTCATCGGCCAGTTCCAGGGGCGGCTCCCCCTCTACCCTGTCAAAGATGACGATGCCCATGCCGGCATTTTTGAAATAGTTGGACACCCTCTCCTTCAGTCCCGAGACGGAGAGGTTCCTGTCAAGGACAATCAGCGGCGTCTTTCCGCCAAGCTCCCCTATTTGTTCGGCCAATTGTTCAAATGCCCCGTTGCCGAATACGATCTTGTTCGCTCCTGTAAAAGTAAATGTCTTGTTCATATCAATCCCTTTCAACGCATGTGTTTTTCATGTGTTTTCCAAAGAGTTACATTCTGCCTTCATAGACAAATTCGACTTTCCCTTTAAGCCACACGTCCTCAAAGGAATTGCCTCTGTTTTTGAAATCAACTGTGAGAATTCCGCCTGGCATCTCAACCTGAATCGGAGAATCGCCCGCGCCTTTAAACCTGCTGCTGATAATGGCCGATGCCACCGCCCCTGTTCCACAAGCCAGTGTCTCCTCTTCAACACCCCGTTCGTAGGTGCGCACGCGTATTCGACCCGGCTCGATAACCTCCACGAAGTCAACGTTAGTCCCGGCTGGTTCAAATGCCGGGTGAATCCTGACCGCACGGCCTGCCCGCGCCACTTCATTCGCGGGTATTTCAGCAACACCTTCTCTGAATATTACGGTGTGCGGGACCCCCGAATTTATAAAATAAAATGGGATGCTCTCACCGTCAATATCCAGTAAGTCCTGATCTTCCGGCGAGGAGGGGTTTGTAAGCTGAATGGCAGCTACATTGTCTTGCACGGTGGCTCCAACTATTCCCGCTTCTGTTTCCATGGTCATCCGGGATTTGGCAATGCCGTTTCGTGAGGCAAATGCGGCAGCGCATCGCGCCCCGTTTCCGCACATTTCCGCCTCGCTCCCGTCGGCATTGAATATCCGCAGCCTGAAATCAGCGGTACTGCTCGGCTCAATTATCAGAAGGCCATCGGCCCCGATGGAGATGTGGCGTCTGCACCACACAGAGGCGCGTTCACTCCAGCTTTTGCTGATATCTCCAGAGCTGTCGTCTATAATAATGAAGTCATTCCCATGACCGGACATCTTTGAAAAGGCGATGGGTGCATTTCTGTCTTCAGCCAAAACGGATTTACCTCCTCATAAAGGCAGACCGTGAGCGGGGAACGCGCTCGCCGTTCAGCTCAGTTTTTCTGTTCAGCCTGCGTCAACTGCCGCTGGTATCGCACGTGTGTAGAGGTCAGTCAATTCCCTTATACCGGAATTGATATAATCATTAATAATAAGGGCATCGCCTTTTACCTGGCCCAGGAGTGTGCAGGACACACCGTGCTTCCGGCAAAGGGACTCTATCTTCTCTCTGTTATCCGGGGATATGCTGATAACTATCCTTGACTGCGTTTCACCGAAAAGAAGGGCATCGGTTCTCATGTCACCGTCAAGAGTAATGTTGGCACCCCGCCCGCTCATGATGCAACACTCGGCCAGCGCCACGGCCAGGCCTCCGTCCGAACAGTCATGAGCGCTTGCGACAGCGCCTTCCGAAATCATTTCGGATACCGCCTGCTGCACATTCATTTCCATTTTCAGATCCAGTCCCGGAGTGTTTCCTGTCCGCAAGTCGTGCACGATGTTGAGGTACTGTGATCCACCCAGCTCTTCACGGTTTTCTCCGATCAGGAAAATCATATCCTCTTCATTCTTGAAATCAGCGCTGGTTACATTTTTGATGTCGTCAACTATGCCCACCATTCCGATTACGGGGGTGGGATAGACCGCGCCCTGCGGGTTTTCATTGTTAAAGCTGACATTTCCGCTCACCACGGGGATGTCAAAGAATTTGCACGCCTCGGTAATGCCCTTGACTACATTGGCAAATTGCCAGTAAATTTCCGGGTTGAAGGGGTCTCCGAAATTCAGTCCATCGGTAACGCCCAGCGGTCTTGCACCGCAGCAGACAAGGTTTCGCGCCGCTTCCGCCACGGCGATCTTCCCACCGGCAAGGGGATCAAGATAGCAGTAGAGACCATTTCCGTCTAT
>CAZINZ010000028.1:30394-32174 GCA_964540715.1 uncultured Syntrophaceae bacterium
CGATCTTCCCACCGGCAAGGGGATCAAGATAGCAGTAGAGACCATTTCCGTCTATTGTCGCCGCGATAATTTTATCTTCTTTCCTGGAGTGATAGACACCGGCGTCATTGCCGATTCCCACACAGAGCGGATCTTTCAGCTTTTCATCAACCTTCTTGGCAATCCACTCTTTGGAAGCAATACTATGTGATGCAAGCAATGCGGCAAGCGCCGCGTTATAATCCTCCGGTGCATCAACCTTCCCCATGTCGAAGTTTCTTGTGTCTTTGAGGTATCCCGGTTCCTTTACCTCTCTGTCGTATTCGGGGGCACCTACAAGGGCCTTTGCCGGAACTTCCGCGACTACTTCGCCTCCTTCTTTTACCCTGAGCATCCCGTCATCGGTGACTGTTCCGATCGTGCTGAATTCAACGGCCCACTTATTGAAAACGGCAGCAATGTCATCCAGCCGTTCAGGATCAATGATGATCAGCATTCTCTCCTGTGATTCGGAAAGCATTACTTCGTAGGCGTTCATTCCCTCTTCCTTTCGCGGCGCGAGCGCGATATCGATTTCCATACCAAGGTCCGATTTCGCCGCTATTTCCGACGTGGAACACACGATCCCCGCTGCACCCATATCCTGCATACCTAAAACGAGATTCTTTTCGGCAAGCTCGATACAGGCCTCGCAGATTTTCTTCCCCACCTCAGGGTCGCCGAGCGCAACGGCGCCTGTTCTTTCGAGCGCGCTTTCATCCAGACCGGAAGACGCGAAACTGGCGCCTTCCACTCCATCCCGTCCTGTCGCGCCACCCGCGATTATTACCAGATTCCCCGCGGCCTCGGCCTTGGCCCTTACAATATTATCCTTTTTCAAAAGGCCAACCACCATCGCGTTCACGAGAGGATTCCCCTGGTATGATTCGTCAAAATATACCTCACCGGCTATGGCTGGAAGGTCAACGGCATTGGTATAATCAGTAAATCCGCGCGCAACCTCTCTGAAAATCCAGTTGGTTCTTTCATCGCTGAGCAATCCAAAACGCAGTGAGCTCAAGAGAAAAAGAGGGCGGGCACCCACCGTAAAGATATCGCGGAGACAGCCGCCACCACCGGTAGCACTTGCCTCATAAGGTTCTATCGCAGAGGGGTGGTTGTGGGATTCTACCTTAAAAACAATAGCATATTCGTCATCTATAGATACGGCCCCCGAATTTTCACCGGCCGTGAGGAACACACCTTTTCCCTCGGTAGGGAGGAGTCTCAATATTTTCTTGGAATTCTTATACGAGCAATGTTCTGACCACATTGCGGAAAAAAGCCCCAGCTCCGTGTAATTTGGGTTCCTGCCCATGAGCGTTTGTACCTTTTCGTACTCAGAGGCGCTCAATCCCATTTCCTCGATCAGTTCCGGTGTTACCGATTTTGTCGTCATTTGTTTATCCTCTCTCTTAGACTTTTGTTAAAGTACAACCAACCTTGATGGCTTTGTAAAAAGCCCCGCTATGCCACAATGCGGCATTTATAACGGGAACCAACTTATTGAGCAGCGTGGGGATTCTGTGCACCCACAAACAGAGAGCTTTGCACAACTGCCGTTATTTGTCATTTCGACCGAAGGGAGAAATCTTAACAGATGTGAATCATTAAGATTTCTCGTCGCTGAGAGCTCCTCGAAATGACCGGAATCATAGTTATGCAAACGTCTCAAACATGTTGCCCACGGAGGGGCAACGCTACAACGCGTTTGCGAAATTAAGTTACTTAGAAGTCCAACTCCTGCGTTCCGCTGCATCCT
>CAZINZ010000029.1:0-32068 GCA_964540715.1 uncultured Syntrophaceae bacterium
TGTCGGCCCCGGTGGGTTCCATGGTCTGTTCTTCTCGTGAATTTATCTCCGAGGCACGCCGAGTTAGAAAGATCCTGGGAGGAGGTATGCGTCAAACCGGTATTATAGCGGCCGCGGGTATTGTGGCGCTTGAAGAAATGACGAAGCGTCTTGCGGATGACCACTCAAACGCGCACCGTCTTGCTGTGGGAATTGCGGGCATTTCCGGATTAAAGGTGGATCTTGAAAATGTGCGCACCAACATCATTGTTTTTAGCCTTGAGAATAATGGTTTGACCGAAGATGATTTCATGACTCGACTTGAAGAAAGGGGAGTAAAATTTCTCTCCCGGGGGTCTTGCCAGTTCAGGATGGTCACTCATCATGGAATCACTGCGGAAGAGATCGATCTGGTGGTGGAAATTCTGAAAGACGTTGTCGGGTAGGGGAGGGGAAAGAGTGCAGCTTACCTCTCCAGCATCTCAGAGATTCTGTCCATCGCAGTTTCAACATTTTCATAACTGTTGAAAGCGCTGAGACGGATATATCCTTCACCGCACGCACCAAAACCACTGCCGGGGGTACATACAACGGCGGCCTTATCAAGTAGAATATCAAAAAGTTCCCAGGAATCCATTCCCGCTTTGACCCAGATGTAGGGTGAATTTTTACCTCCGACACAGGTATAACCAAGTCCCGCCATCTTTTCGAGGATCAGAGAAGCATTTTTCAGGTAGTAATCCGTCAGCTCACGGACCTGCTTTCCCCCCTCATCCGAATACACTGCCTGCGCGGCACGCTGTACCGGGTAGGAAACGCCGTTGAATTTTGTGGTATGCCTGCGGTTCCACAGGGAATGCAGGTCATATGTATTCATGCTCGAATCGAAGGCGACGCATGATTTCGGTATGATGGTGTACGCGCATCGCGTCCCCGTGAACCCGGCGGTTTTTGAAAAAGACCGAAACTCAATCGCCACGTCTCTGGCACCTTCGATTTCGTAGATGCTCTTCGGTATGGATTCGTCCCGGATAAAGGCCACGTATGCGGCATCGTACAGTATCAATGCCCTGTTTTCTTTCGCGTATTCAACCCACTGCGTGAGTTGCTCCCTTGTGGCGGTGGCCCCCGTGGGATTGTTGGGGAAGCAGAGGTAGATAAGGTCGACCGGCTCATCCGGAATCGACGGGACATAACCGTTTGCCTCTGTTGCTTCGAGGTACACTAATCCTTCATATCGCCCGTTATTCCAGGGACCGGTTCTGCCCGCCATGACGTTTGTGTCAACATATACGGGATACACCGGATCAGGCACCGCAATCTTCAGATCGGGAGATAAAATCTCCAGGATATTTCCGGTATCACATTTTGCCCCGTCACTGACAAACACTTCATCCGGATTAATGTCCGCCCCGAACGCCTGAAAATCATTCTTCGCGATGGCGTCGCGCAGGAAATCATACCCCTGCTCAGGGCCGTAGCCGCGGAAGGAGCTGTCGATTGACATCTCATCAACGGCCCTGTGGAGCGCATCTATACATGCAGCGGGCAGGGCTCGCGTCACATCGCCAATTCCAAGTCTGATCATATCTCTGCCGGGGTTCAAATCGGCAAAGGCTTTTACATGTTTTGCAATATCCGAAAAAAGGTAGGAGGACTGAAGTTTCAGGTAGTTCTCATTTATCCTTATCATGTTGTGTTCCCGCTGATAGTTTCTTTATTCCGTTAATGACAAGTTCGATTCCTGATAGCAGCTCATCAAAAACCTCCTGCACGCTCTTGATCTCCTTTATCATACCTGCGATCTGGCCGCTCATCACCGAGCCGTTTTCCACATCACCATCTAAAGATGCCATTTCAGTCCTGCCCGGTCCTATCATGTCAAGGATATCTTCGGGGGAGGTCCCTGCAGCCTCCGCGTCCAAGATTTCCTGGGAGAGCTTGTTCTTTATGACCCTTACAGGGTCGTTTAATCTTCTGCCGGTAACAGTAGTGTCCGTGTCCATGGCATTGATGATGGCATGCTTGAACCTTGCATGCACAGGGGATTCCTTTGTTGCGGCAAATCTTGTACCCATCTGGATACCCTCCGCGCCGAGGGCAAACGCGGCGACCATACCCCTTGCATCAGCAATGCCGCCTGCAGCAATAACCGGTATATCAACAGCATCGACCACCTGCGGTATCAGGGCAAAGGTTGTAATTTCATCTCTTCCATCGTGTCCGCCTGCCTCAAAGCCCTCGGCAACTACCATGTGGTATCCCAGGTCCCTGGCCTTCTTTGCCATTTTTACATTTGCTATCACGTGTATCGCGACGACCCCTGCAGCTTCGAGCGTCTTATATATCTTTGCGGGATTTCCAGCGGAAGTGACGATTACCTTTACCCCCTTGTCGAGTGCCGCACCTATCATAGCTTCATAATCGGGTCTTATCAGAGGAAAACTTATACCAAATGGTTTGTCTGTCATTGCCTGGAGTTTGTCCAGTTCCGCGTTAAGGACATCGGTGTCCATGGCCCCGACACCCATGACGCCGAGTCCTCCGGCATTGGATACTGCCGCTGTAAGCTCAGCGTTTGATACCCACACCATACCTCCCTTTATAACAGGATATTTGATGCCCAGGATTCTGGTTACCCTCGTCTCTATCATTTTAATACTCCGTTATCTCCAAGCGTTCTATCTTATCGCCCTGTCGAATCGCGTCCACAATGTCCTCACCCCTTGTCACCTTTCCAAAAACCGTGTGATGTCCATCAAGATGCGGCTGTGGTGAATGTGTAATGAAGAACTGGCTCCCATTGGTGTCCGGCCCGGCATTCGCCATCGATATTACATGATCCTCATGCTTCAGGGGATTTCCTTTTGTTTCGTCCTCAAACTGATAGCCCGGTCCCCCGCTTCCGGTGCCGGTTGGATCTCCCCCCTGGACCATGAAATCACTGATCACCCGGTGAAACAAAATCCCATCGTAAAATCCTTCCCGTGCCAGAAAGACAAAGTTGTTAACGGTTTTGGGTGCATGCTGGGCGTACAGTTCCAGCTCAATGACACCTCTGTCAGTCTCCATTGTTACCCGGTAACCCTTCTCCGGGTCAATCTGCATCGCCGGCGGGTTATCCCACTGATTTGTAGCCATACGCTGTTTCTCCTTTATAGGTATTGTTATTTGGACTGATATGTTCTGCTCCCGTTTGTCAATAAATAATAAGCACCCTAACAGGAGAGAAAACAAGTGTCAATATCCTTCAGGCTTTTACCCCTTTTTCCCGGATACTCGATTATACCAGATACTGTGCCTTCGTTTTGCATATTCCAGGTCGATCTTACCCGTGAAGATTCCCGGCAGCATGGGCCAGTTCTCCTTGAATATAAAAGCGCCAAGGTGAACTACGATTCCGATGATGACTAGGAAAGTGCCCAGGTTGTGCATCTGGGTGATCCAGTAAATAAAGCCTTCGGAAAAGTTGATATGCGGCAGGTTTTTTAACACCTTTATTATGCCGGTAAAGACCATGATCAGCAGGGAACCGCCGATAAATACATATGCCAGGCGCTGCTCGGCCAGATATTTATCATTTTCGGGTTCCTTCCCAAAACCGAAAACGGCCATAATAATTTGTGCCGATTGCTTCATATCACCCTTGCGAGGCAACATGTCGAAGTCTCTTCGTATGCCATGAAAAACAATGTGATAAGTAATGGCTAATATAAGCACAGCCGCCGCCCAGTAGTGAATGGAGAGAGTCACAGAAAAATTGGTAACCCAGGACAAACCGGGTAGGCGATCCAGCATATAACGTTTATACAGAGGCATTTGGCCAAACCCGCTGAAGATCAGGATAAATGTAGAGATCGCCACTGTCCAGTGCACGAAGAGAATGGAAAGGCCATGACGCTTAATCGTTTTCTTAACAGCTTTTTCTTTAATCATTGTTTCCCCCTCCCTTCATGGTCTTGTATGCCGCTCCAGCTGCGGCGGCAATGCCTGCAACAGGGGCTATCGCCATACTCCAGGCTATACCATTTGCGGTTTCCGTGAAATTCTTCACATTAACAGGCATACCCGGAAAACCGGGGGCCTTCGGGTTGGGTTGCGCCGCTTTCTGTTTCATTAATTCAGCATCAATTTTTTCAAAGGGTACCGGTGATACGTAAAAAGTGGATGTCCCCCCATTTTCCTTTTCGCCATAGATATAGCCGTTGATTTCAGCTGCTCTTTTATGGGCCAATGCACGCATTTTTTCTTTTTCTCCAAAAATGATAGCATTGCGTGGACATGCCTCCACACAAGCCGGTTCGTGTCCCTTCTTTGTCCTGCTGTAGCAGAGATCACATTTATACATTACCCCACCTCCGGCAAGCTTTGGCGCTATCTTCAGATATGCTCCAACTCCGGCCTGGCGGGCTGGTATTCCCCAGGGACATACGTCGCGGCACTTTGCCCCGCCAAAGCAGAGATCATGGTCGATGATAACAGGACCTTCGGGTGTCTTATACTGTACGCTGAAAGGGCAGACATTTGCGCAAGGCGGATTATCACAGTGCATACAGCGTCTGGGAACAGATAGATCGTATCTCTTGCCGCCGTGCTCTACACTTACATTCTGCACGAAGGTCCAGTTATACGGTGTCAGTCTGCTGGTAAGCCCCCGTTTTTTAGACCAGTCCTCTTTTTTCTTATGTGGCCAGTAATTGCCTATATTTTCGATGGGTTCAGGAAATACATCTTTGTTTTCTTCCCGACAGGCGGTTACACAGGCAGGGGTATCCAACCCTCTGCAGCCGTCGCACCTTGTCAAGTCAATCATGGTGCCCACTTGTACAATATCAGACGCCCCGGCATTCTTGCCAAAACCCGTCAGAGCGACTCCACCTGCCACACCGGCCGCGGCAGACCGTTTTAAAAATTCCCTTCTTGAAAAATCAGACATCTTTTACACCCTTTCTCGCTGATAAGGAAAATATCGAGCGGTTATTGAACATGTATATTAAAACAGTTGTCATTAAGGCGCCATTATTATTTGCCACTGAAAGTATGACAGCCAGGCCCTGTCACAGTCCCATGGTAAAGAGAACAGATCCTGTCGCAATCCCAAAGGCCAGATTGAACACTTTAATAAGGATTGAATCCTTAATGCTATAGGAAAGCATTGGTAGCATTCCATGCCCATCCTGAACAAACGATGCAGTAAAGAGCACGGAAAACGGAACCAGGCCCTGTGCATACAGCATCACAAATATCAGATGCGGTCCTGACTCGGGGATTATTCCGATCAAGGCACTGGCCAGAAGCACCCACATCATGTGTTCGCGGATAAGAACTTCCAAATTCCAAAAACTCATGCCCCAGTGAACAAAGAGGAGCGCACCAAAAGTCCACAGGAAAACACGAAGCATGTGCTGTTTTATAATATGATCCCAGATATGGGAATGCAGATAGTGCTCGGACGCAACCCCTGAAATATATAAAGAACCCACGGATAAAAATACAAATGTGATGCGTTTCCAGTTCCAATCAGCCGGGCCTATTATTCCAAATAAAAGCAGTGTAAGATAGGAACCTATCAAGGTAAGCAGAAGGAAACGGGTGAAGGAAAGGTGCTGAAAATTTTTTGACAGGTTCCCGGATTGAAAAATCTGGTTCACTTTCTCCGTGCTGTTCGCTCCGGGCAGGCATTCTTCACAGTCCGCCCCACTGCAGGATTCACAGGGAATAATTCCTGTAACTTTAATTATCTTATCGCTTATCCACGCAAAGACAATTCCGGATACAAATAGCAACCCGAAAAGCAACATAGCTGTGCCGGGGAACTGGGCAAGCATCACAAAGGCTTCATCGCCTGACGTGGCAATCATTCCTCCCACGATGGCGCCAAAAGATATCATCCCGTGAACATAAAGCGTTACGTTCATAAAGGCCCCCAGGCAACCCGGGGTAGAACCAAGGGAAGATGCCAGCACATACTGTCGCCATTGGCCTCCCCGTAGAACGCTCGATGCTTGTCCTTTGGTGGCAATGTTTATAAAATCCACCAGAAGCATCATCACGAAGACGAAAAAGCTGATCATTAAAGCATGTTTAAAAACAGGCAGGATTTCCATTTTTCCGGCCTTTCCAATAAAAGGATTGAACTGATATTTACGATAACAAGGTTTCAAGCTACAGCGAGCATGCACACCACTAAATAAGCCACCAACTATCGTTTGGAACTTCCCGATGGTTGGTGGCTACATTCGGCATATCTATGTAGGAATAATGAATCTCTTGTTTCCTTTTCTGTTGATTTCAAATTACCAGGCAATCATGGTTTTAGAATTATATGTTTCCTATTCTCGCCCTTATTCTTTTCTTCTACTATCCTCTCCATATTCTCGTTTATCAGCTTTACGGCATCAGCTATTCTGTCTGTTTTTGCCACAACGCATACAAATTTATTCAGTAACCTTAAGATATTGGGTCCAAATTTTCTGCCCACCATAACATCAATACCATTCATGACAGACGCCGTGGCCCTGGCCTTACCGGGGTCTCCATGTTTTAATGATTCATCTTCTTCGTATTTCACATTTTCCCGTGTCTCGACAAATTTTTCTCTGCCGTCAGAAAATTTGTAGATGTGAAAATACTTTGCCATTCCAAAATGATCGTCATTAAAATTTTCTCCATCATCTGTGCAAAAAGCAACAATTAATTCCATACATTTTCTCCGTATTTTTAGTGTATTATTTGAACGCGTTTATCTTCTCCAGCAACATTGCTTCCGGCATGGCTCCGACAATATCTCCCACCTTATTACCGTCCTTAAAAACGAGAAGGTTTGGTATGGACCGGATATTGAATTTGGCCGACGTGTCCCGGTTATTATCGACATCAAGCTTTCCGAATACGATATTACCTTTCTGACTCGAGGCCAGTTTTGCAATAACAGGGCCTATCATCTTGCAGGGCCCGCACCATTCAGCCCAGCAGTCAACAACCAGAAACGGATATTTTGCAATCGCCTCATCCATGTTTCCATCAGTAACAACAACCGGATAATCTGGATTGTCTGATAAAACTTCCCTCAGTTTCTTCTCTTTCTCCTCTTTTTCTAATATCTCCTTTGCGCTGTCTGATCCGTAGCTGAGCACCTGATTGACAAATGTTTTCTCTTGCTGCACGCCTACAGTAACAGACTCTTTACCTTCATTGATGACCTGCTGGGGGACGGATGAAACATTGAACATTCTTGCCCTGTCCATCATTTCCTGGGCTTCTATACATCGTGAAACTATCTTCCCACCGGACTCGATGGCAATCTGATTGGACAGAATGACTGCCTTGGGGCAGTGTGGGCAATTAGGTGTGACGTAGGTTTCTATCAGCATATCTCTGTCAATGTTTTTCAGTTTTTCTCTGGATGAAGTATCGAGGCCACTGTCCCCGCGTGAAATCATCGAAATAGCTTCAATGAAAGAGCCTGCCTCATGCCCAGCGGGTGCTCCAAAGTATTGAACCGGATACCAGCCGTTACCGTAACCGATAATGACGGTTGGAGAAACAGTGATACCCCGTTTCTTTGCTTCCTCTTCGTACATACCGTTAGAATCTACGTGAATCTTACTGTTTATCTCTGATAGCTCTTTCAAAAATTCTTTTGTAAAATCGATATACTCATTGTTGTTGTTGCCCGAAATAAGGTCGGTGGAAAACAGTTTGATATAAACATCATCTTTGAGCTCTGCATCAAATTTTTCCCTGATTTGTTGTTTTGTTTTGTCGTCAAACACCATTTTTTCTTTCCCCTTTTTTATTCGCCTATCCCGCTTGTAGTATTATAAAAAACTCTTTTTCGTCTTAAAATACTCGCAATTCTTCATAATTGACAATGTCCATAATCTCATCTATATTAGAACTATGGCATATTCCATGGTGCTAATATAATATCAGTTCTTTTTTTGTCAAACATAAAATAGGAACGTGCTAATATAACGCAACGATGTCATCCCCTGTCTGAATCCGGTAAAGAAGAAGGTATCTCAAGGTAAGAAGGAGGCTTTTCATGGAAGAAGGGGTAACATTTACAATGGGAGAGACAATACGCTACGAGGTTATACAAGCTTAGATAGGGTCCATCATCGGTATGGTAAAAAATTATTTCTTCAGCCAATAAGGAGGCACAACATGCTGGAATTAAAGAATATGTTTATATTAGCTCCGATAAAAACAGGGTATGGCGATGGAAGTGGTAAGGTTACAGACAGGCACATTGCTTTTTACAAACGCAGATGTAAATACCTGGGCGCTGTTATTCCGGAACCATTTTATCTCGATAAAGGATTGCGCGAGATCCCTACACAATTGGGAATAGATAACGATGATAAAATAGAAGAGTTGCAGAAATTGGTCGCTTCCATCCATGAGTCAGGCACAAAAGTCATTGCACATCTGAACCATCCCGGACGGATGGCGAACCCCAATATTCCTGGTAATTATTTCATTTCTTCTACAGACAGACCCTGTGAGAATGGTGGGGCAACTCCAAAAAGAATGGATAAAAAAGACATGGAGCAGGTTACAAGCCTGTTTGCGAAAGCCGCCCTGCGTGCAAAAAAGGCCAATTTTGATATTATCGAATTACAATTCGGTCATGGTTATCTCTTAGCACAATTTCTTTCACCTTTTGTAAATGACAGGACCGACGAATACGGTGGAAGCTTTGAAAACAGGATAAGGTTTCCCTTAGAGGTCCTGCGAGTGGTTAAGGAATCTGTAGATTTGCCCATCATCGCCCGGATAAGCGCTGACGAAATGGTACCTGGTGGGATAAGATTGCCTGAGATGATGGCCTTTTCAAAAATATTGGAGGAAAATGGTGTTGAGGCTATACATGTATCTGCCGGTACGGTCTGCTCCACGCCTCCCTGGTATTTTCAGCATATGTTTGTTCCCAAGGGTAAGACATGGGAAATGGCAGGTAAAATTAAAGAAGAGATAACGATCCCCGTAATATTTGTAGGGCAGATCAATATGATCGAAGATATCGAGAAATTGCGCGCTGAATTCCCTGCTGATTACATCGCTGTAGGCAGGGCCTTAATAGCAGACCCAGACTTTATCGGTAAATATCAAGGTGAGGTAAAAGGTGTTATCATGCCCTGTCTCGCCTGTGCCGAGGGCTGCCTTGGAGGGGTAAAATCAGGACAGGGGCTTGCCTGTCTTGTGAACCCTCAGGTGGGGAAAGAAACACAAACGTTTGAAAAGGCAAAAGAACCCCGTAAATATGCTGTTGTAGGGGGTGGTCTGGCCGGGATGGAAGCTGCAATAATCTTGAAGGAAAGAGGACACGATGTTGACCTCTATGAAAAAAATGAACTGGGCGGGCAATTCAATCTGGCACCATTGACTCCTAACAAAAAATCCATGGGAAAACTGGTGCCTTACTTCATCAAGAGATTAAAAGAAAAAAACATCAATATAATATCCAAAGAAACAGGAGAATCAGACCTGAGGGAAGAATATGATGGCGTTATTCTGGCAACAGGCTCCAAACCCGCTGAATTAAGCATTCCGGGATTGGGTGTATTCTATTGGGCGGATATCTTATTGGAGGAAAATCTACCGGAAAACAAAAACGTGTTGATTATCGGAGGGGGCCTTATCGGTGTGGACATTGCTACAGGATTGATACCCCGAAACAATAAGATCACCATTGTAAAAAGGACGACCGATTTCGGTGAAGATATGGAAATGATTGCCAAAAATCTTTCGCTTAAAATGATGAAGGGGAAAGGGACTGTCTTCAGTGATCATACATATATTAAAAAGATAGAAGGGAAAACTGTTTACGCTGAGAGAAATGGGGAAGATATACAGTTTAATGACATTGATATCGTAGTTGTTTCAACCGGGATGAAAAGCTATAACCCCCTTGAAAAAGAGTTAAAAGGGAAAATACCGGTCTATGTTATTGGTGATGCTCAACGGATAGGAAACGCCCAGGACGCTATCAGAGATGGCTATGAGATTGCGAAAAAATTATAGCAGAGACCAGGGTCGCAGAGACCCTTGTTTTTCCCCGGAAAGGAGCCTTTATGGGTAAATTATATAAAGATTCAAAGGTTGAATTAACAGGGTTCGCCGCGGCACACTATGATTCCATAATGAATTTAGCGAGCCTTGGTCGGTATGCTCATTTTATAAAGAAAGCGGTTTCCCTGATGCAGATACAACCGGAAGATAAGATTATTGACCTGGGATGTGGCACAGGAAGGAATGCTTACCTGATGACATCATACCTTTCTGAAAAAGGCGGGTTATTGGGGATGGACATCTCTTATGAAATGGAAAAACAATTTTGTTCTCGTTTTAAAGAATTCACAAATGTTTCGTTTCTTAAGAATCGTATTGACCAGCCGTTTGAATTTACAGGAACTTTTGACAAGGCATTTATTTCGTTTGTTATACATGGATTTCCTCACGAGGTAAGAGAAAAAACCATTCAAAATGTTGCTGATCATCTCAGGCCGGGCGGCAAATTTTTCATTTTAGATTATAACGAATTCTCACTGCAGGATATGCCCCTGCCCCTGCGTGTTCCTTTCAAGATCATCGAATGCCCCCATGCGTTTGATTTTATAAAGAGGGACTGGAAGGGAATTCTTAGAGATTTCGGGTTCCAGACGTTTCAGGAACATCTGTTCTTCTGGAATTACGCAAGACTCCTTGAGGCATCTTTATGAGGACTGGTCCCTTGAAATTAAGTGCTTGTTATTTCCGGTGAGGCATTTGGATCAAAAGGATTTGTTCTCATAGCAAGAAAAAACCATAGCCCAACGAATAAGGTTAGATTGTGGTTCGCTCCGCTCTCACAAACTAACCTTATTCGTTAGCGGAATCTCAACCCCGTTATCCCTCCCATCTGTTTACTCCATCTCTTTTTTTAACCAGGTTAATGTTTCCGGGAAAGTCTTGAATGTTACTTCAGTTCCTGTTTCGTCGTAGGTTTCATTTGTGATGCCGGCTTTGGTTCTTAACTGTCCTAAAAGGTGTCCTTTGTCGTACGGGATCACCATTGTAGTTTCGATCATATTTGATTCGAAATACTGAAGAATTCTCTTTCGTAGAAATGCGATATCCTCGGGGTTATGCGCAGAGATGAAGATTCCATCGGGAAATTCACGGTGTAGCTCTTCCAGCTCCCCGGTTGTGAGTTTGTCAATTTTGTTCAGGATTATCCGGCTTGGAATTTTTTCACCACCAATCTCTTTCAGAACCGATTGCGTCACATCCAATTGAGATCGAAAAGCCGGATCGGAGGCATCGACCGTAAATAAAAGTAACGAAGCGGCGAGCGCCTCATCAAGAGTAGATTGAAAAGATGCAACTAAATCGTGAGGTAATTTCTTTATAAATCCAACGGTATCGGAGACGAGTACCGGAGGAAAAGTCTCTGGCTGCAAAGATTTCACACGGGTATCAAGCGTTGCAAATAATTTATCCTCTACCAATACATCGCTACCGGTCAGTTTTCGCATCAGCGACGACTTGCCGGCATTGGTATAACCGACCAGAGAGACTTGGCAATTTTCTTTCCTGCGGCTGCGCCGTCTATTTTGCTCATCGCGAATTCCAACAAGGCGTGACTTCAGTTCGGATATGCGGTCTCTAATACGACGTTTATCGAGTTCGTAAGAAGTCTCTCCTGCTCCTTTAGATCCAATACTGCCGCCTTGACGATCACCTCCAATATGAGATGCCCTTAGTCTTGGCGCCAAATAAGTCAACTTGGCGATCTCCACTTGAATGAGGGCCTCTCGGGTTTTGGCATGACGGCTGAATATTTCGAGGATCACACCGGTTCGGTCTAAAACTTCAACGCCGGTCGCTTTTTCAAGGTTCTTCAGTTGCTTAGTGGAAATTTCACCATCATAGACAACAACATTGGCTTGCACGCTGCTTTTTGCCATTAGGTCATCGCTTGAACTCTCTTCATCTGAGCCGGCGAGACTGCCGACTGGATAATCTTCGTCCATGTCGTCGCAGGTTTCATCTTCTGATTTCCGGCTAAATCCTTCAACAATTCCCGTGCCGCCGGTATAGTCGGCAAGTTCTTTTAATTTTCCTGCACCCAATAAGGTTCCCGTCTCAGGTTTTGAACGACGTTGCGTTAGCGTTGCGACGACTTTGAGGCCCATGGTTTTAACCAGACGGCTGAGTTCGAGGAGAGACGAATTATTCTCCTCATCGGAAACGCCCTGAGTTTGAACTGAAAACAAGACCGCCGTCTTCTTTCCTTTATTATCATTTGATTGTTCGATCATTTTTTGATTTAACCATCCGTATTCAATTTAAAATGTTGTTTTTATATTTTCATGGGGATCTATCCATCTTTTCTTTTCTGATCTATCCTATTTTGTCATAAGAAATCAACAGATCAAAACCGGATGGATTTTTTCGAACGTAATTGAAGGGCTGAAACGTTTGCCGAAATTTCCTTGATGGGGAAAGGGGTCTGACCCCAAGTACGTTTAAGGTTGTACTGATAAACTTTCAAATACTTGTATATCTTCTTTAAATATCGGACTAAGCTTTTTCATCTCATCTACTGTTGCCCACTTGATATCAGTGGCTTCATTACTGGTTATTCTGGCTTTTCCTGAAATAATATTTGTAGTCCAAAAATGTAATAAGGAGCTATTATCATGTGATGGTATTTCACATATTTTCTTAACCGCAACCACATCAAGGCCTACTTCTTCCATAACTTCCCGTCTCAAAGCTTGCTCTTGTGTTTCGTTTTCTTCTATTCCTCCACTCACAGGACACCAGTATCCTTTTGCAGTTTCTATATAGTCTGAACGTTTTACTAATAGAAACTTATTCGATTGCTGGATGATTGCGACAACAGCTTGTCTTCGGAGATCTTTATCCATTACTGTACTCCACTATATTAAGCAGGTAACTCTACGGATAACCCGCCAGTAGCCGCGCCCGAAGGGCGCGCTTTGCTACTGGTCGGCGTTCATCTGATTGTTATGCATTTTTCTTAATTCCCTTTGCTGTTGGGGCCTTCAGAGATATTCATTTGGTTATTCTTAACATCGTAGGTTGCAGGTCCTTTGTCAGAGTATCCCATTAAATGACTTAATTCTTCATATTGCACTATCTGTCGGTTTGTAGCTTTACCTATTAAATATTGCCAAGCTTGCAATGCTCTTACCGATGATTTTTCACCTGTTCCCATATCTTCTACGACGTCATCAAATAATTGATACATTCTTTATTATTCTTTACTGCATAACGCTAAACTCACCTGCCACTGTAGGCGGCTAGGTGAAGTGGTTGGTTAGGCGAACTATCTAATATTATTAGAGACCCATAAACATGAGACCACAAAATTATTTTGAAGAATTAAGTGTTATGTCCCCCTAATTTCCCACTGGTTTTTAAGAAGCGCAGCGAAATAAAAATCCAGTGCAGTGAATTGTTATGTTGCCGTTTTTGATTCAACGATGGGTAATAGTCGCGAATCATCCAACGCGGCAGTTCGATGGCCCAATCCTGCTAAGTACTCTTGATTTGATGAAAATGCCATAAAGTCAGATAGCGAGTTTTGACGGACCAACATTACAAAATCCCATCTCTCATCCTGAGGTCCAATAAGGTATTTACCGCCAGTGCCCAAAAATACGAGATCCCCACCGCTTTTCTTGAGAAATGGCAAAGTGTGGTCAATATATCTTTGAAATGCCTCCACTCCAGATATTGGTTTGGACGGCATAAGCTCCGGATTGGCTGAATAGTCAGCCACATCGCGAAAGCGCAGTAGATTTAACATATTAATTTCACCAGTGATATTTCTGGCGAATAATGCTGCCCCTGCTTCCTGTGAAACCTCTAAATGTCGTCCCGTCATATGATTTTATTCTCCTTCTATTAGAAACATAACAATTAATATGCATAGCAGGTATTTCCCGAAGTTTCGTGTAATCGTATTTTATTTCACGAAGAATGAAAACAGAAAAGCCATTATAAAATAAGACCAATGTCCTACCCTGGGATATATATCCTGAATTGCTGGTCAGGCAAGATTATTGACATATTTTCTGGATTTATTCTGTCGCCCTTCGAATCCTTTATATACTGGAGTGCTTCGGAATATGAGAGCTCGTATCTTTCCATGAGTTGCTCGTGCAGGATCCTGGAGAAATTGTCGCCTATCTTCACGACGTATATAAAATAGGGTGCTCTCAACCTGATACGCTTTCTTGTTTCTGCGATTAGCACGGGATCTCTAGTGGAGTAAGCATATTTCATTTCCAGAGCACGCGTGAGGTCGGAGACAATATTTCTGGTGAAGAGGACTGTTTCCTCGATGAATGGAAATCCCCCCCATCTCTTAACCATTGCCAGTCCTGAATTATACGCAGCAATACCCCGCCATACATTCATTTCTACGGGGCCGCCGAAGAATTTCCTGCATTCCATGATGCCCCTGACAAGGTGCTTAACTCCTGCTGGAACATGCAGTTCCGGAACGAACCTGGCATCCGTTTTCTTACGCTCATCCACGCTCATACTGCCGATTTTTTCCACATACACTTTGCGTGTCGCCTGGAGGTTCCGGAATGCCGTCGTCCTTTTCGCTTCCAGTTCAACCAGTTCAGCTCGCGCAGCGTTCATTTTGTCGATATCATCCTCCGAAATTCTGCCAGTCCCTGATTCTGCTAATCTGTATAGTTCCTGCCGTTTTATTGCCGTAGCTGATTTGAGCTTCACGTACTCGGATATGGACGAGTTCAGTTTTCTCAACTCGGTGCTCTTAACTACAGTCAGGCCGTACTCGCGCGCCGTGATTTCCGTTAACTGCTGCAACCCAGCCGCGCCGGCAAAAGAGACCGCATCCCATTCGAATCTCGACTCGTTCCAGATTTTCGCGACTTCCAGTTCAATCAGGAAGGGCACTTTCGACAAATAATCCGCCTTTGGATCAGCGCAGGCGTCAACAATCAAGGGGAAATAGCGCTTCATGTCTTTGGATGGAATCGCATCGATAATGTGCGGGTAGTCCGCTATCTTTCTGCTTGGTTTATGTACAACCACCTTCGCAGCAGACTGGGCTTCCGCCGATGCCCTGAAAATCCCGAAACCATCAGTTACCGAAGCTCCGGCTACCGCCGCCATTATAGCTATAAATTGTCGTCTATTTTTGTCCATATCCCTTCTTACCCACATTCGATCGCTCTTGCAAGCAATAGGAGGCTGTCAATTATGCTTTAACAAGCTGTATCATAGATGTGAGGTTGTAATGATTTTTGAACATCGATACCCTTCACCTCCTCAAAACCATTTCAGGAGAAAATTGACTATTACCACTTGAACGTTTCTCTGTAATATTCCTTGACAGGGTATCACAATGGAGTCAATGAGCTAACATATTCTAAATATATCATATGTGCTTTTGAACAGCTGTACCCTAGGGGGGATTATGGTCTGATCATCTAAAGCCCTGTTTCTCAAAATGAGAGATGGGGCTTTTTTGTGGATGGTTTCATATTGTTAAGTTGTAATATCGGAGAGGAAACCAAGAGGAAGGGAAAATGGTTATGAAAGTGAAACGGTGTTTTATCGCATTATTCGTTCTTTTGTTTCGGGTCGGTTTACCGATGCACGTAATGGGGGTTTTGTGATACTTCATTGACAATTCTCTGTGAATCATGAAATAGTTCACATGAAAGGAGGGTGATATGGACAGGAATGATATTACCGAGTTTGTCGATGCAATAGAAAAAGAACCTGAACTAGAGAAGAACAAGCTCGACGAAAGGGAAGAGGAAGATTCCGATGAAAGATACGATGATGAGCCTCGGACTTTTAAGCTCCAGGGAAAAACTCTCTTAATCGGTGGGGCAATTGTTCTTTTTATCATCATTATTGCTGGTCTTTGGTTACCGAAGAAGAGCAATCTTTCAAAGGCCGATTTCAATACCCTGATTAAGCGTGTGGATAGGATCGAAGCGCAAATGACCGATGTGGAAGGAATTGAAGAGAGAATTGCTGCCAGGGAGAAGGGTTTGACGCCGGATATCACCGCAGGCGGGGCACTGGAGCAGCAACTCGATTTGCTAACCAGGAAAGTGGAGGCGCTTGAACAAAAGATGGGTTCCGTTGACAAAAAAGTTCAGGCCATCAAAACCAGTACGGCTGGGCGAGTCAAGGCGAAAAAGGCTCAATATCATGTGGTCGTGCGCGGCGAAAGCCTCTTCCGAATCGCCAGGAAATACGAACTTACGGTGGACAAACTCTGCAATCTCAACAAGATCACACGCCGTCAGTCAATTTATCCCGGACAGAAACTGCTGGTTTCCACCGCGAATGGTTCATAATGATGTATGTAAATTGGAAAACTCTGCGCAATCGGAGAATAAAACGGTGGCGTAACCTTTTTTCTGCCTGCTAGCGTTGCAATTGCTTGAAATTAAGGAAACATAACACATAATTGCCTTAACCGCGGCATGGAATTAAGTGTTATGTCCCTATAATCCCCGTGGTTAATGAAAAGACTCCAATTTCATCGTTTAACTGTTTATCGAATGCCTGATAAGTAGAAAGAAGCTGGGATTCATCATATTCTTTCATACTACTAAAACCGTCCTGCCATAGAAGGTGTGGAAACACATCGCCCATCCTCCCTGCTGGATAGGGGGCTAACCCAAATGCAATAACATCCTCGTCCTTAATTTCATCTCCAAAAGAGATGAAATTGCTATCCACAAGTTTACGTTTAGCCAGTTCAATATCCTTTGGGGAGTATTCATGAACAAACATTTTTGGCTTTCCCTCTTTCGGATCATTTAGAAATCTTGGCTGTGTAAATCTAAAAAACCCATCATTGAGAAATGATATTCTGACTTTTCCAGTTTGCTTATCGCTGCTAGAATATTTGTAATACATTGAAATTCCTTTAGGCTTATAACGTTAAGCTCAGGGGCGGCGAGCGAAGCGAGCTGTCCCCTGCAGCGTTTTGTTAGCTGACAATAGTTCATCAAATAATCTCGATTTAACAAATCTTTCGAAGGTATACTCGTAATAATCAACGTTTTTAGCCAACCCTTCATACCGATACCGTAAATCTTTTGCACGGCTTTTATTAACGACTATGATTTGCCCGTCTTCTGAAAAGCACCTCCTTATAAGTGCGCGAATATGTACATCAGCTTCCGGGAATGAGTAGCCCACAAAGACAAGCTGTTTCGCATTGCCAACTAAATATGAAGCCTCGTCGTAAAGTTTATTAAAAATGAAATTGTTATTTGTTTTGAGATGCGTAGGCATCTGAAGCAGTGACGTTAATCGATTCCCATCGAAGGGACAATTAGAGCCCTGAGTATCAATGAATGACTTAAATGAATCTATTTTCAGATTGTATTGATGTTGCCACGGGGTAAGCGCAACTTGCCCACAACATGAACAATACTTCCAGTTCAAGCTGCCATGTAGTTTTATCAGCTTTATTCGAATTATATGCTTATACTCGAAGTGCTCAGTTGGCTTCTTTGGATCAATCCACCAGTCAAATGGTATTCCAGCATCAGGGTGCCTAAAATTGACGAAATCGAGACAATAATCTATTAGGCATTGAGGATATATTGCATCAAACGCTTCGTCGATCAGAGTATCATAGTTTGTAGTTATAATCCCGACCTCTGGTTCAATAGACAGTATTTTCTTCCAAAATGCTTTAAATACTATACTTTCTTTAGTGCTCTTGCTAATTAGGTAGTGAACCACCTTTGTAAAATCGACTTTTATTTCTAAAAGCTCTTTAGTAGTCCAATCTTTGGACAGAGAAAGATCATTTTTTATAAAGAATTCTAAAAATCCAAAGACTTCTTCCAAGGACGGCGCCTGCTCACCGTGTGCGAAATATTCAGTTAAAAATTTTCGTAGCCGCTTTGCTGTTTCTGAAAGCTTAAGCTGTGGATCTTCATCTTTTATTATCCGAGGCAGTATATCGGCTTGAAGTGGCACTCCATCAGCATAAGATGCCCCTGCGCCAAAAATGAACACAGTCGCTGGTTTATCATTTTGTATAGGTAACATTTCCATTTCGGTGTAAATTCTTTCTCAGCTAACGCCGCAAATAACAGGCATAAAACAAGGAGGTACGACACGGTTTTGTGTCCATGTTAATTTGTCTTGTTAGCCGCTACGTTGTTGACCGCCTCATGCGCTAAGAAAGCAGCTTTCTCTGACAGTGACCGGCACACCTTAGAGACTTTACTTTGAGCAGTAACTGCTCTTTTATTAAGCTCCTGCTTTTCAGGCTTGTTTCGAGACACGTTTGGGAGTGCGTCAATTAATACTTTGCCGAAGATTTCATGTCCACTCTCTAATTTTGGCCAATCGGCGACCATAGTGGGGGCGTAGAATTCCATCAAAATTCTGAGGCGTTCAAAGGGTATGCGTTCGCCACCAAATTCAAATGGTTTGTCGTTCTCAATCTTGAGAATAACTTCTCCCATTAGTTTTTTATAGTGTTGATCAATTTGATCAAGAAGTGCTGCAATTTCCTCAAGTTTCTCTTGGCGTAACCGAACTTGCTGCCATTTCATCTCAAGCCTTGCTAAGGCGGTTGAGTTCCAGTGAGTCAGCAAGCCCACAACTAATCCTCCAAGTAAAGTACCTGCTACTCCAATTACTGCTGCGTCCATATTATTGTCCTTTGGTGGCTAACGGGTGCTTCACGCGCGGCGGCTTTTTGCCGTCGCCGTGGAAGCATGGGTTATATTTCCTTTGGCAATCCAAGTTGTCTTCTTATTGCAGCCTCTACCTTATGAGATTGCTCGTATTCCGTCGTGTTCGAATATCCTATGAGATGATGCGCGGCTTCTTCTGGGCAGTAACCCTTGCGCGTTAAATAAATCAAATACCATTTTGGCAAGTCTTGTATCGCCGCAGTAAGCTGAGAAGATGCTCGTCTGTTTGCAAGGATGCGTTCACGATGCAGAGACTGCATTTCCTCATTTAAACCCTCTGCATTTATCACTTGAGCATAATATATAAAATCCATCAAAATTTGATTTCGAAGATTGCGAAACCTTAAAATTGGCTGCATATTGAAAGTTGTGAACCAATAACCAAAGGCGCCAGCCACGAGGCCAATTAATGCTGATAAAAGCCCTATGTCCATTTATATCTCCTGAAACATAACGGAACTTTCACAGGCGCCCGTTGTTTGGCGTCCTGTGCAAAATAGGGTTATACTTTTTTATAGTTCATATGCTTGCTGAAAAAGATCTCTTAAGTAAGCTAAATCAAAATCATCTTTATGTATGGCTAATTCTGGATAGCCACCCCAACCTTCCTTATTTATTCTATTATATTTATCTTTATACGTCCCTTTTCTTAAATGTATTCTAATTTGATTCTTTTGCGGATGAACCCAAATTAATCCTTTTCCGTCACTATAAAAACAAATCATAGTTTTTGTTATTTTTTCATAAATACCACTATCAAGTTGGTATATTTCTTCTTTAATATCGTTGTAAAAATCAACAATAGTATCGGTAGATGATTTAAGAATACTATCTTCAGTATATATGTTAATTTCTTCTTTGATAATTGTTTCAGATTTTGGTGGTTTGTTTATAATATCTATACTTTCGGAAGATCCATCAGATGTAATTCTTTCATAGATTACCATATTGTTAATAAATCTCTTGATCTCCCATAGTTCTATTGGCAAACCCCTAAAATTAATTGATGTTTTCTGAAATGAAGTGAATGATGGAGCAATAAATAAAACTCTTGATTGTGACCACTCGACATCCGATCTTTTTAGCTTTTTATCAAACTTTTCATTAAATTCTAGAATAAATTCAGCCTTATTGTTCAGCATAACTGACAAATACGCATAACCTTGATCAATGACACTAAAATTTTTATCTTTTTTATATTCGATGATTACAAAAGAATTTGTCTCTTTGTCATAAGCCAAGGTATCTATTCTGAAATTTTTTATTGGAAATTCACTTTTGACAAATTCCAAACTAAATAGTTCTAGAAGATTGTTTTCGGTCAATTGTTGAATTTCCTTTTCAAGGGGAAAAGGATTACTTTTAACCCGAGAAAGATTTTCTCCTGATATTTCAAAAAGCGCCATAGATAGCTCCTTAGACTCCTAAATCTTTTGTATAACGCTACGGCTAAGCGGTTGCAATGAAGCGCAGCGGAATTGCAATCCGACTTAAGCCGTTTGTTAGGTGATCTGTTTTTTCATAGGCTCCCAATCAACTGGTATCTGGAAATTCATTGGTGCTAAAAACTGGTTTATTTGCCCTATTGTCAGAGCAGGTTTTGGCGAAAGAAAATTGTTCCAGGCTGGAACAAAATCGCCCGGTAATATCATGTTGACCATCATATGAGCCCAGTCTACTTGAGGTGGATTTGGCCAGTTTGACAGGTCGCTCCAGAACTGTTCCTTACCCTCTTCGGATAGAGATAAATAGGTTTCACTTTGTTTTTCAAAAGTTCCTTCGAAATGCGGTTTATATGCTTGCCTTGAACGCATAACCTGAAGCCTGAATGTAGCAAACAAACATCTCGCATTTAACAAGTCCGCGTTTATCAAATCGATACCAATCAAGGTATACATATACAAATATTTTCTAAAGCGTAATTCTTCGCCTCCATAGCCTTCTGATATTTTTACCTCATAAGGATATTCGCATGGTTGGATCTCGACTACATTATTTGCTGAACAGATATCGTTTTTACATTTCAGAGCATTTTGGGGATCATCTGTAAAAAAAGACAATCTTAAAGCATCCATGTTGCCGGCAACATTAATGTAGTATCCTGTTACACATTTATTCCAATCGTTACTCTGTAATAGAGAACATATTGCAACTATAGTACTGTAATAATTATCATATTTAACCCCATTAGGTTTCTTTAGAAAAAACCTACCAAAAAGATCATTTTCGCTTATTCTTGAACTATGAATATCCATAGCGGATAATTTCCCCCCTGAAACATCAGATTCTGATATTCACCTAACGAACGGGTCAGCGGCGCACGTAGCGCGTCCGCTGGAACCGATGGTTATACGTTTTTTTACATTCAAAGAGTATTTCTCACACCCTCATCAATTAAGCTAAGACCCCAGTTGAAGTGAAGTGGACCCCAAGTCAAGGACAAATTTCTCTTAGATTAAGGTGTACTTCTTTTTGTTTTTTAACCAAGTTATTTATGCTGCCATTTGTTGGGCAACTGCCTTTCCCCAATACACCTCAGCAGGTGTTTTTCTTGAGAACGACTGATGGGATCGTTCAAAGTTGTAAAACTCAAAATATTCTTTCAGCCCGGTAATCAATTCCGCTACTGTCTCATACTCTTCGAGAAATATCTTTTCGTACTTCACAGATCGCCATAAACGTTCTATGAAGATATTATCCATACAACGTCCCTTGCCATCCATGCTGATCTTGATACCGCTTTCTTTTAGTGCGCCTGTAAAGGCATTGCCGGTATATTGTGAACCTTGATCGGTATTGAATATCTCAGGGCTCTTATGCTTGCGAAGAGCGCTCTTTAGGGCATTCACGCAGAAATCGTCATCCATGGTCACAGACACCTCCCAGGACAGCACATAGCGACTTGCCCAGTCCATAACTGCAGTCAGATAGACAAATCCATGGGCCATCCGGATATAGGTAATATCGGAACACCAGACCTGATCAGGCTCTGTAATCGACAATTTTCTCAGAAGATATGGATACACCTTATGCTCTTTACGTGGCCTGCTTGTATTCGGTTTGGGGGCCATTGATTCAATTCCCATTAAACGCATCAGTCGTTGAACACGTTTGCGGTTTACAGGAAAACCCTGGCGGTTCAAATAGTCCCTCATCTTTCGACTTCCATAAAAAGAATGTCTGAGAAATTCTTTGTCGATAACCCTCATTAATTCTAAATTCACATTACTTTGAAAAGTGAACCCCCTGGGCCGGTAATATGATGACCGTGGTAGCCCCAGCAAATCGCACTGTCTGCTGATACTGAGATCTGAATCTTTGGGATCTATGCAGTTTATCTTCTTGCCAACGTTCATCCTAGATAACCTGTCTTTTTTTTTAGCCAGTCCACTTCGACCTGCAATTGTCCAACCTTTTTATATAAACGATCTCGTTCAACCTCTTTATTCTCAGCCTCTTTGTCTTTGCCACGGGTAAAAATATCAGGGGCTGCATCAAGCAACTGCTTTTTCCATCTACTTATTTGATTAGAGTGTACCCCATATTCTGAAGCCAATTCAGACATCGTTTTCTGTCCCTTTATTGCATCAAGGGCAATCCTCGACTTCAATTCCTTGCTATGTTTTTTCCTGCCCATTCTGTGTCTCCTCTCTGTTGGAAACACACCTTAACATACTGTCTTATTTTTGGGGTCCACTATAAAGAGAGTTTGATGCTCATCAAGTCTCGGGCGATATGAATTAACAACTCTTTGTTTCAAATCACCCACAGGAATATTTTCAATAACATTTAGAATCGCTAATAAGACTACTTCCATCGACCAAAGTGCAACGGTTGGTGTTGATATGCGACTTACCCAATCAATTTCACCAGGTTCAGCAACCTTTTGCTTTATATCTTCAACAAAAGTAAGGTCATACCCGCGATATTTTATACCTATCAATTGTTTATAAAAATCTGGGAGATCATGATCATAGGTAATAACCCCTTTTTTATCGACTACATTACGATCACATGCACGAAAGTGCACAACACCATTCCTAACTTGAAATAACTTACATAACTCTTGATAATTTTCCGGCAACTCAATGCTAAGGATTGAACAAAGCTTCTTGTAGCGATCCTTTATATTGCCTGATGAATTCGTTTTAATTTCTGACAGCTTTCTGCAAGCTTGTTTACTTACACCCACTTTTTCTTCGAATCGTTCCAAGCCTATTAAAAATGGTGAATTTGGATCGCTAAGATACTCAAAAAGCAAAGAATTCACAACAGATGACATCTCATTACAGAAGGCTTCCAGTGCAGTACACCCAAGTATTATATTTGGAAGAGCCTCTAAACTAAATCCGGATTTTGGTTCATCTGAGACATTAACAATCCTCAGTATACCGGAATATAAGATTTGCCAAGATATCTGAATTGTCGATTGAGCCAGTATTACTTTCTTAGTAGTATGTGTTTTCATAGCCTCGTATAACCATTTATTATCAGGCCGATCTGCCTTGATATGATGATATTGACGGTATTTTCGGGCATATTTGCCTTGCTCTATTATCTTCTAAAAAATGGTGACTTTTCTTTGGCCAAATTGTTTTGTTTGCTTTAGATCAGGAATGTTACCCCCGAAGCACTAAAACGACCATACACCCTGAAAATATTCTGTCAATTGATTTTGTATGGTTAGATGTTTATGCTGATAAGTATCGCTTACAGCTCTTCCCACCTCAGCAGGGCGGTCAGGTATATCCCCACGCGGATTTTCGTTTCCGGGATGTCTTTGAGGTGTGCCAGCATCTGGCGGTAAGTTTCAAGCTGGGAGCAGTAGAGTTCTCTCTCGTGGGCGATGAATTCCTCTTCCGGCTTGCCGTCTCCCGGTCGTGATGTCTTGAAGTCGCAGATCCACCAGGTATCTCCATCGAGCGCCGCGAGGTCGATGACGCCGGAGCGGACGCGTTTTTCTCCGGGCGCGTCTTCTATCTCCCATTCATTTTGTGTGTCAGAAAGTGCTGTCAGGCTGGCGATAAAGGAATCGGCGAGGGTCTTTTCGGCTTCTTCCAGGATTTCAGCGGTTGTTGTGTTGGCACGGTCCTGCCCGACACCTGCGACATGCAGGGCGCGCGCTACTGCTGCCTTAGTGGGGAGAGATCTTCTTTGTATGGCGGTGCTCAGTATTGCGTGTATAACCGTTCCGCGTATCCGGTTGAATGAGGCCTCATCACCATCCAGTTTCCCTTCCGACCTAAGTTTATCCTCCGCGTATGACGAGGGGGATTTAGCCATTGTATATGCCGGTCGCTCCGGTTGAAGTTCGTAGGATTCGAGAAGGGCGGATTCGCTGGTTGTATCATCCGGCGGCAGGGAAGGGGATGTGGGGTTGATCTCTATGGGGATATTCCTTCCGGCGGATACGTCTTCGATAGCGGCTCCGTTGATACCTTCATGTTCCATCACCCATTCGAGGATATTCTTTTTGCCGGGTGTGAGGATATCGTCGTCTTTTATCTTTGCGATACCACTCATAAAGAGGGCTTCTTTTGCACGAGTCGCCGCTACGTAGAAGAGGCGTTTTGCCTCGCCCCATCGCCGGTTTCGCTGAAAAGTCTTCAGCAGATTAAAGACTGGCGGGGTATCCTTGCTTCTCCTGTCCTTTCCCATCGCGACAAGGTATTCTCCTTCCGTTCCCGGAACCCGCTCCATCAGATATGGGGGCGATATTGCCGGTATGTCAGAGAGGGGCGCCCAGTCCATGAAGGGGAGGAACACGATATCGAATTCGAGTCCCTTGGCCCTGTGGATGGTCATCATCTCGACGGGAGAACGGGAAGCGGCGGGATCGGCAGGCTCGTAACAGGAATCTATCGTGGCCTTTGCCTTCCGGAGGGTTTCGATGGGGGTACCCTGATGCGCGTCTTTGAGTATCTCAAAAAAGCGCATACAGTTTGCGACCCCGGACATGCCGTACCTCGATGCCGTTTTTCGGGGCCCGTCAAGATCTTCCCAGAATGTTCTGACGGTTGTGCCCAGGGGGTCACGTCCGACTCGGCGTGAGGCGTTTTCTATTGCTTTTGTTAACAGTTCCATTTCGGGGTGGGAACGAGCAGTCAGGGAGATCTTTTCCATCCAGTCCTTCGGCTTCTGTATGGCGGTTTCATAAAGAAGATTCACGTCTAACCACGACCAGGGTGAACGCAGGATAGATGCCCAGGCGAGATCGTCGTGCGGGTGTGCCAGAAGTTCGGCGATTTTCATGAGGTGCATCACCTCCGGCCTCTCCATAAGGCCCAGGCCCTCCCTTACCTGAACTGGGATACCCTGATCCTTGAAGGCTCGCAGATAACGGCTGATCCGGTTTCTTGTGAAGAGAAGGACTGCTATAGATCTGTCATCACCTGCCGTTCGCATGGCCTCCTTGACCTTTCCGGCAAGCCAGGATGCCTCGCTGTCCTTTGTTTTTTCCGTATCGTCGCCGGTAAACAGGTTGAGCGATATCGCGCCGCCGTCTTTGCCTCCGTATGTTTCGGAGGGGCTGAAGGGAACCTCGTCGGCGTCGGTGTCGGGATCTTTCATGACAATTTCGCCGAACAGACCGTTAATCCACTCGATCAGTCTTTTGCCTGAACGGAAATTGGTTGTCAGAAGGTGAGAGTCGAGGGGTATTATTCCCCCTCCAGGGATCGGAATTCCTTTCTTCGCCTCCAGAAAGAGGCTCACCTCCGCGTTTCTGAAGGAATAAATCGACTGTTTGGGATCTCCCACGATAAAGACGGTTCTTCCATCTTCGGGAGACCAGCCGCCGCAAAGACTGCTGACTAGATTCCACTGGGAGCGATTGGTGTCTTGGAATTCATCCACAAGAAGGTGGCGTATCCGGTGATCGAGATAAAGCTGAATATCGGAGGGGTCGCTGTCGCTCAGCGCCCGAAGAGCGGCCTGTTCCAGGCCGGAAAAGTCAATGACGCCCCGTTGTCTGCAGGTGGTCTCGTAGCGTTCGATAAGGTCCGCCGCGATAACGATAAAGTCCGAGAGCAGATCCATATCCGCCTCAATATCATCAGGAGAGGGGAGGGCCTTGGATTCGGCGAGAGCTGCGGCGCAGGGATCGCCCATGGAGGTTATCATCACTCCCCACTGTGTCTTGCTGAAATTGCTGTAGAATCCGCTTTTGGGACCGAAGCTTTTTCGAGCCGTCCCCGCTTTTGTGGTCAAGGTATTCGCTATTGTCTGCCAGGAAGGGAGGTCTTCCCATGAGCTACCCGGAAGAGACGCGGGAAGGAGCGCGCCCAGCGGAGCCTCCTGATCTTTGAGGTGGCTGATCAGGTCGCGCCATCGTTGTCCCATCTCTATTTCCTGAAAGCATTCTGAAAGAGCGCTCAGGCGACATTCTACGTAGACGCGGAGCCGTTTGTCCAGGATTGCCGGCAACTCTGAAAGTCCTCGTTCTCCAGCCTGCCGGATAATCTCTATAAGTTCTCTGAACCGGCCCCTGTTTTTTATAATACCGGTGAATTCTTCTGAGATACCGTTCCAGTTGTTGTTGTGGTAAAGGAGACGGTTTTCAAACGCCTTTCTTTTGTAGTTGGTTATGGGATAGGCGAAAAAATTCCTCAGCGCGGCTTGGACTGTCTCCTCTATCAGGATGGTTTGCTCGTCATTGTCCATTATCTCGAAATCGGGCGCGACTCCGGCTTCAATGGGCGCTCGCCGGGCTATATGGCTGCAGAAGCCGTGGAATGTCATGATATTAAGGGTGTCGGAAGAGGTGAGAAGGTGCGCCTTGCTTTTGTGTGCCCGGACTGCTTTTTCGGCAAGCGCTTTCATCTCTCCATCAGGATCATTCGCGGATATCCTGCCACTGAGGAAACCGGTTATGCGCTGGCGCATTTCTTCAGCCGCCTTTTCGGTGAATGTGATGGCCAGAATCTCAGCCGGGTCACGTACCTCTGCCAGGAGTTTGAGAAATCGCTTGGTGAGCAGGAGAGTCTTACCGGAACCGGCCGGCGATTCCACATGGTGCGACCGGCTCGTATTAAGGGCGGCGGTTCGCTGTTTTGCGTCGTTAGGTTTATTCATCCGACCCTTCTTTTACTTTCGCTGTTTGTGCGCCCAGCACTCCTCTTATACACAGGGTTATTACCGGGCACTTCTCGCAGGGTGAATCTCTATCGCTTACTTCCGAAACGGGGAAAGGCTCCGCGCGGAAATCTCCCGATCCGAGTATTTCCCCTAGTTTCCCGATTGCCTTTGTCCACTCATCCAGGGATGATTCGATCCCCTTGATGGGAAAAATCTTAATATCTCCGGATGACTTGAGACGGATATATCCGGCCGAACGGGGCGTATCTGATTTAATAAGCGGCTCCAGATCGGGAATATGCCCGCCTAAAAGAGCCATGAGATAGATTACAAGCTGGGGTTCTTTGAGGTGCTTAACAATATCAGTCGCACTGGGCGATGCTCCCGTTTTATAGTCCCAGAGTAGAATGCCTCCGTCCCGGCTGAAATCCACCCGGTCTATGCGTCCCTTAAGAGAGAAGGGGAGTCCTTCAACTGTGAGACCATCGAACGCGCTTTCCTCCGCGACGCATTGCCAACCTTCCACGAAACGTTCCCTTTCGTGGTCGAGCCAGTCGGTCAGCATGCCTCCTTCCGGATCACCTTTTGTACCAATCCAGCGCCTGCGTTCGACACCCCAGTGTGGCTTATTTGCCACATCGTGAAGCGTATCGTCCACACATGTCGTCAGAAGATCCCGTGCCGCGGTGAGCGCTTCTTCTCTGGTCAGATCGATCCTCTCATCCCTCAGCCGCTGTGTAAAAAGGGCCAGTACATTGTGAATCCGGGTTCCTTTCTCACGCGGCGAGGCGTCCGGCTCGATCTGTTCCAGCGGTTCCATCTTCAGAATGCCTTCAATAAAGAAGCGGTACGGGCAGATTACCGCTTTCTGAAACCGGCTTACCGAGATGGTTTCAGGGATAATATCAGGGTTCAGAAGAGGATCTTCCAGAGGCTCAGGCTGAGACTCTTCACTTAAACCTTCATAGGCTGATCGAAGCCATCCCGCACGCAGCCACGCGGGATCAGGGATGTTCCAGATGTCGATGGAGCGTTTCTCCTCAGTATCGGGCCAGAAGGGCGAGGGCGCGAGTGGCTTGAGATCCTCCATCTCGGCCCGGAGCAGGGTGATATCAGGCGCGAGGGCCATCAGATTGTCGAAGGTCCGCTTTGCGAATTCGTACTGACTATCCGCAGTACCCCCCTGGACCAGCTTTCGCTCCGTGGAGTCAAGAAAGGGCAGGGGACGCGCCGGTTCCGGGAGTGACCGGTCATTCATGCCGAGGACGTACAGTTTGTCGAAATCCAGGCCGCGCGATTCTATCGTTCCCATGATCTGTATGCCGGCATCTTCAGCGGCACCGGTCTGGACTGTCTTGCGGGACGCGAGATGTGTTAGCCATGCCATAAACTCTTGACCGTCCATCCATTTTTCGGACAGGTGCCGGTCAATTTCTCCCATGATCTCATCGAGTCCCCTCCTGTCCACGGTATCCTTTTCACCCGATATGACGGGGAAGCCGAGACGGTTCCACACTTTCCGGAGTTGTCCTGTCCAGAAGGCACCCTTTTCCTTTTCGGATATTTGTATTGTATGGGCGAAAGAGGAGATATGCTCGATGCTCTCCGGCGGGATAAAGCCATACGTGAGGGGATCTTTCCTCTTTAGTGTCTGGAGGAGAGTCTTAAGTCCGGAGTCGATTGAGTGTTTTCTCCAGGTTATGTCGGCTCGTGCGATCTGATGGCGTTTTCCCTGCCAGCATCCATAGTAGGGTGACAGAAAAAGGGAGAGGAGCAGCTCGCGGGATTGTTCCTCCAGCAAGAAACGCATGGGGAGCAGGGCCGCGTTCATCAGGTGCGTTTCCATGAGTGGAATACCCTTTGTAATGTTGAACCAGTGAAACCCGTGAGGCGCGGCCTCGGCGGTTACGTCTCTGAGACTGCTCTCCAGTGTCTGAGCGTACCGGTTCATATCCGGGACGATTACTCCTATACTGTGCAAGGGCATTGTTCGGGCGTCCCCGGCAAGACGATGGACCAGATATATGACCTCCTGTTCGGGAGAGGGAAGTGCCAGTGCCTCAATCTTTTCCGGCCTTCGCTTAGGTGGATTAGCGTACTCGACATCGGAGTTTTCCTCAAGCGTCACAAACAGTTCCTGTTCCAAAGGGGCGGGCGATTCAAAGCCGGTTAGTGTGATTCTGTCCGGTAGAACAATTTTTCTCTCGTTTATGGCCCGGCGTAAAAAAGCCGGATAGTCCGATGGATGAAAGAGCCCATGAGAATCAAGTGTTTTTCTGAACGCCCCGCTTATCTCTCTTCTCCATTCCACGAGTGTGGTAGATGGAAACCCGGATGCGGGGTCAAGCCCATGGCGAACCATTGTGCCGTAATTTTCATCGAGAATGGAGCACAGGTTCGTGCCAATAATCAGGGGGGAGGGGGGAGTGATCCTGCCGGAAAGTTCCTTCCAGAGATTCAAACGGTAGAGATCAGGAGCGGGCATCTCCTCGGGCCACGAATCGGACCATGTTCGCTTGAACCAGGCGTTCAGACTCATTGCCTTGAGGGATTTCCATCCCTGTTTTCCCTCATCCATGCACCGGGCGCGGAAACGTCGAATCAGACTGCGAGCCAGCCTTCCTGTAGAAGTCAGATACAGACGATCGGGTGTGATGTCGATCATGGTTATTCCTGAATGGAGATTAGCAAGGAGCTTATAGTTTACGATATAATAAAGAGACCGAGGAACCGCAATCATCCTCTTTTCATGCCCTATCTAAAACAGCACAGGCCCACCTATAGCAGATGTAAGGGGACACTGTACACCTTTAAGCGATTAATCGGATCCAAATTCCTTAGGAGGCTGTACGAGAATGCAAAACCAAATTTTTAACCACTATATATGCTGCATATAAGCCTCTTCCGACACAATATAATGTGGTAAGAATTTTAAAATCTCTTAAGCCAGTCTAAAGGAAACAAAGCAAGTTCTCTACTCTACCTGAAATCTTATTTCCTTTTGAATCCCACAGCAACCCAGAATAAAAGCCATCCCAGAACGACGGGACCGACGCCGATGTAGAGGAACTGGATCGGATCTTTCAACCACGGCTGAAGATAGATGCCTGCAAGAGCCGGGTAAATAAAGGAAATCGCAATGCCAAAACGCAACACGCCTGACAGATGGATGGTACGTTCCATCTGCATGCGCACAGGCCTTTTCGAGATTATTTTCGGAATGAATAAAATAGCCAGAATGATAGCTGCGACAAAGAGCATTTCCTGAAATCCAAACATGTGTATCCTTTCCTGAACCTATCGTGTTCGCCTCGCTGCCCATCAACCATTATGAAAGGGATAATTCGTGATTGCCTGATAGAGATATTACGTACCCTGTCCGGTACAATAGTCAATCTCTCACTCCATCGGTTCACTCACAGATGGTTCTTCCATGTATGTCGTGTCCTTTCCACACTATACCGCAGAGGTTATGCCGGTCAAGATGCTTTATCACCGCCCGACACGGAGATTTGTCCCGACACGATTCTCTCCATCACCTCATTATTGTAACTTGTTCGTCAAGGGCCGGTATTTGACGCGATGGGGCTGGTCGGTAGTTCAAGAAAGCGGCGTTTTGGTAACAAGGGGTCGTAAGTTTCCAATTGGCAAAGCAGCAGGCCGTAACGAAAGTGAACCTACAGGTAGCCTCGTTAAACTTTAATGAAGATGCCGACCCAGTGGACACATGGGGAAGGCCGAAGACACGAGCTTGAAGAACTGAAGCGGCTCGTGGAATCTTCCGGGGCGGCAGGGGCGGCATGTTGTCTTATAAAGACGAGCCATTCAACCGTCTCAAGCAATACTTGAACAATAAATCCCGATCAATGTCCTTTCTATTCTTCACGAAGGATATGAAGCATCTCAGTAGGCTTCTTACCAAGTTGTGTGGCCAAGTTTTTCAGTCGATCATCGGGTTTTGCCTCTAAACCTTGTTCTTTCAATCTTGAAAGGACTTTTTCCAAGGACAAACCCTGTTCTTGACAAATTACCATCAGAGTTTTCCTCCCCATCCCTGAGCCCTCAACTGTTTCAGGAGAGATGGGGTTGACCCCACCGGCCTTAATATTCTCATAGAGCTTGTTGGGAGAAATATTATTGGCCTTGGCAACCTCCCCGACGGTCTGATGAATGTCAGCGAAGGTGTACCCCCGGGATTTCAGTATCTCCGTTATTTGTTCCACCGGCACTTTAATGCTCTCGGCAAAATCATTAAGAGTGAGCAACTCTGCGTGTGCCAGCGGCGCTCTCGCCTCACTTTGTTCCCAACCTTGTTTGAAGTGTTCCCCAATTTCCATGATGGTGCTGAAAGGGGAAATATTCCAGATAGATCCAAGAAATATAACGAGGCAGACCACGACGGACAGAGCCAGCTCCCACTTCAGGTTTAAAACCTTTTTTGCCTTGTTCCAGAGGAAACTGACAAAGAGTCTCCAATTGAAATAAAGATGGGCAGCCACAATCAATAGAAGGACATACCCAAATATGGTGTGTACTGCCCCCCATTGCTCTTTTGTAAGTCCCCAGATCTTCCAGTTGGTCCAGTTGGCGATTCTTCCTGGAGGAGCAATATAAAGAATAATCCCCGACAGAGTGTCTACGATAAAGGATATGGTAACCACAAATGTGGTCCACCCTCTCCAGTGAAAAGTTTTTTTCATCGCTGTCATATTCTCTCCCTTTCTATTAGCCTATCAAAGGTTTTTTAAGTGAAGGACGCAGAAATCAGAAAACCGAAATGAGCATTGTGCTTATCTGTTAACCTCAAATTCCCGGAAACATTTCTTGCATATCTTCAATTAAGTATCCTGCCCCCTTAATTCCCAAAGTGTGACTCTATTTCTCTTCCAAATCTTTGACGGACTTGTAAAAGTCGTCACTCCGGTGAAAACCGGAGTCCAGATGGTTCACAACTGTTTAAAAAGACTGGATTCCGGTTTTTGCCGGAATGACGAAAAATGGTATTTTCTGACTTTTTAGGGGTCCACTATACTCCAGACTGGTTTTTCCAACTACTGTCTCAGGATTATGACATATCTGGATGTTACTCCAAGTATTCTTTTCTTTTGCATTGCGGAGACAACCACGGCGCTGAAACGTTGCGCGGACATAGGGGCCTGGATAATGTGGGAGTGCTCCCAGCCGGTTTTGTTCAGGATTCGGAGGTAGTCGTCTATCAGGATTGCCCCTTTGCCGGATTCTTCCGCCGCCGGTTTGTTCTGAAAATC
>CAZINZ010000030.1:0-31021 GCA_964540715.1 uncultured Syntrophaceae bacterium
GGAATTCCGTTCCGTCTCGGACCGTCTCAGCGGAGTAGATCTGTCTTCCGGAATGATAGAGGCGGCGAAGGGCAGGAACGTGTACGATGTCCTGCATATTGGTGATATTGTGGAATTTCTGGATGAAACCTCCGAACAGTACGATCTGCTCGTGGCAACCGATGTCTGCATATACATCGGCGATATGGGACCTTTCTTTACGTCAATTGACCGATGCTCCACAAAGGGTGCCCGGCTTGCCTTTTCAACGGAAACTCTGGATAGAGATGGATATGCGCTGCGCCCTACCGGACGCTACGCCCACAGCAGGGGTTACATCCTCTCGTCCGCCGCAAAACATAATTTTGTGGAGGAAATGATCCGGCCGGAAATAATAAGAAAAGAAGGCGATGAAGAAATACCGGGTGACGTTTTTATAATGCGGCATGTATCGTAAACAGGGCCGGGAACCTTCTTTTGAAAGATTATCGATGTTGTCCTATTCTTCTTTTTTTCGTTAAATATCCTGTTTTCGCAGGTTATATTTTGCCATTTTCAGCTGAAGACCCTTCCTGCTGACACCGAGCTGCAGGGCGGCCTTGCTGACATTTCCGCCGGATTCTTTCAGGACCTTCATGATCATATCCTTTTCTATCTCTTCCGGTTTGTCTTTAAGGATATTTTTAAAAGAGCCTTTGGATTCGGAGCGGCCGCCGGCCATTTCAGTTGCGGTGGGAAATCGCACCTCCTCGGGAATATCTTCGAGGGTTATGGAAACGTCAGATGGAGAAAGGGACGTTGGAAGCCCTGTCACCCAGGAAGAGAGAGCCAAAAGTTAAAAGACCCGATCCATCGGCCCGTCGCATTGCCGAACTTGAGCGAGAGAATCAAAAGTTGCAGAAAAAGTTCAGGCAGGCAGAGACCATCATAGACGTTCAAAAAAATATCCGAGATCCTGCAGATACCCCTCACAAAGAACGGAGAGAAGAGCTCATGCCACAGCAGGATCGTTAGCAAAAGATGTTGGTGTAAAAAACGCCTGTGATGCTTTGGTTATTCCAAGAGCCAGCCTCTATAGATGGCGTGACAGAGATAAACATTCTATGCCTGTCTGCGTGCATCGCACAGTCAGGAAGGATCATTGCCGTCCGGCGCCACCGTTAGCCCTGACATATGACGAACGGAAAAATGTCCTAGACACATTGCATGAAGAGCGATTTGTCGACCAGGCGCCTCAAGAGGTCTATGCCGCATTGCTTAATGGTGGAACCTATCTCTGCTCTGTAAGGACCATGTACCGCATTCTGGAAGAGAATCAGGAGGTAAGAGAACGGAGAAATCAGTTAAGGCATCCTGGCTATAAGAAACCGGAGATTTTAGCAACAGCGCCCAACCAGGTCTGGCCCTGGGATATCACGAAGCTTAGAGGGCCGGTAAAGTGGACATATTATTATTTCTATGTCATCCTCGATATCTTCAGTCGCTATGTGGTAGGCTGGGTGGTAGCCCACAGAGAAAAATCGGCACTGGCCAGGAAACTGATCGAACAGAGCTGTAAGAAACAGGGGATTCAGCGGAATCAGCTGATCATTCATGCGGATTGTGGCCCAAGCATGACATCGAAACCGGTGGCATTGTTGCTGGCAGATTTGGGGATTACCAAGAGTCATTCAAAACCCTATGTCAGTAATGACAACCCCTATTCAGAATCGCAGTTCAAGACCATGAAATACCGGCCTGATTTTCCGGAAAGGTTCGGTTGTATTCAAGATTCCAGATCCTTTTGTCAGGACTTCTTTGGCTGGTACAACACAGAGTATTATCATTCCGGTATCGGTTATCTGACACCGGAAGATGTGCATTACGGACGGGCTGAACAGATTATCAAAGAGCGTGAAAAGGTATTGAAAGCAGCCTTTAAAAAACATCCAAACCGCTTCAAGGGAAAGATTTCGAAACCGATGGCATTACCAGAGGCTGTCTGGATTAACAAACCGTCACCGGATGAAAGTGGTTCGGTGATGCACTAAATTATTGATGGAGGTGTCTCATTTTCATTGACACGTTCCGTAACCACAAATTCGCTTTTTATCACAAACTTAATAAACTTCAATGACAAATTAATAAATATTTTTCCCTTGACAATAATCCGGATTTATGACCATACACCCTCTCACTTCCAAAGAGGTTATTTTTATGATGGGTAGAGTTATTAATTTAAATTATTGGTTTAGCTATTTTTATTTTGGCGGATCGGTTTGTCCATCGCGCATGAATAGCTAAGCTCAGCAAATAAAAAATTCAAGCCATGGGTAGACCGAGAGGTTCTGCACCATGGCTTTTTTGTTTATAAGACCATGGTGTGATTTCGGATACATCATGGTCTTTTTTTTTACCAGGGAGGATTGAGAAATGATTATCGTAATGAAAAAGAATGCAACAAAAGCACAGATCGAAAATGTAATCGATTGGGTTGAGTCTGTCGGTTACAAGACCCACCCATCCCGTGGAATCGAACGGACGATTATAGGTGCAGTAGGAGACAACCGTGGCAAAGAAAATCTGAAGTTTGCCGAATCTCTTTCGGGGGTCGAAAAAACGATGCCTATACTGAAACCTTATAAATTAGCCAGCAGGGAGGCAAAAGAAGGCAATACAGTCATCCGGGTAGGCAACCTGGAAATAGGGGGCCCGGAATTCATCGTCATAGCAGGCCCATGTTCGATTGAAAGTGCAGAACAGATGATGGAAAGCGCTTTCATCGTGAAAAAGGGCGGAGCCAATATTATCAGGGGCGGAGCTTTCAAGCCGAGAACTTCACCTTACAGTTTCCAGGGTATGGAAGAGGAAGGTCTGAAACTTCTAAGAAGAGCCGGAGATAAAACGGGAATGCCTATCATTACCGAGGTGCTCAATACCTCCGATGTGGATCTGGTGGAAGAATATACCGATATCTTACAAATAGGTGCACGAAATGTCCAGAATTTTGCCCTTTTAAAAAAGGTGGGAATGGCGAAAAAACCGGTGCTTCTCAAACGGGGAATGATGACAACCATTGAAGAGCTTCTTATGTCGGCAGAATACATACTCTCGTCTGGAAATGACGATGTCATACTTTGCGAGCGAGGTATCCGCACCTTCGAAACTGCAACACGCAATACCCTCGATCTAAGCGCTGTACCCGTTTTAAAGGAACTGTCTCATTTGCCTGTAATCGTTGATCCCAGTCATGCTGCCGGCAACTGGAAATATGTCTTGCCTCTGACAAGAGGGGCGCTGGCAGTAGGGGCAGACGGTGTCATAATCGAAGTCCATCCCGAGCCGGAAAAGGCTGTTTCGGACGGATTGCAGTCCCTGAAACCGGAAAGGTTCTATGATCTCATGGAAGAAATAAGAAACCTTGAAAAACTAATAAGAAACGAAACGAAGGTGCCGGCATGAAAAGAATCAAGATAAACCTTGACAAGCGGTCTTCCCTTTCCTACGAGATTTCTATGGGTTATAATATCCTCGATCGCATAGGACTTGTCATTGCGAAAAGCAATCTCGCCCATCGCTATATTGTGATTGCCGACTCCAATGTGTCCGCCATTTACGGGGGAAAATTCCTTGCCGTACTCAGGGATATGGCCATTAACGTTGATTTGATCGAGTTCCCTGCGGGAGAAAAGTCGAAGAATATTGACTCGATTCTTGCCATTGTGCGAAAGCTGATCGGTCTTGGCGTAGACAGAAGCTCCGCGCTGATCGCGCTGGGTGGAGGTGTAGCTGGCGATATGACAGGTTTTATCGCATCCATATACATGAGGTCGATACCTTACATTCAGATACCCACGAGCCTGCTTGCTCAGGTGGACAGCAGCATCGGGGGGAAAACCGGAATCGATCTGCCGGAGGGTAAAAACCTGCTGGGAACATTTTTCCAGCCAACGATGGTTTTTGTAGATCTTCAGTTTCTGAATACTCTTCCAGACGGAGAATTCAACAATGGCCTGTCAGAAATTGTAAAGTACGGCATTATTGATGATATAGAACTTTTTAATCTGCTTGAAAGGGAAACTGATGGAATCAGGAAGAGGGACCCTGATCTTCTGGGAACAATTGTCGGACGATCATGCAAGATAAAAAAGGGTGTCGTCGAGATTGATGAGAGAGATATGGGTGTGCGACGTATACTCAATTTCGGACATACAATAGGACACGCCGTCGAGGCAGAGTCAGGATATAAGATTTCCCACGGAAATGCCATATCCCTCGGCATGATTGCATCGGCCAGAATATCGGAAAAGCTGAAGCATCTTTCATCTGGAGACCGGGACAGGATAGAACATCTTGTCAGATCGATAGATCTGCTTGATCATATCCCCGAATCAATCAGCACGGAAGGGATACTCTCAAAAATGAGAACGGATAAAAAGAAGAAGGGTGACTCCATCCACTTTGTATTGCTGAAAAAGATCGGGTTACCCTTTATCAATGGCTCTGTAGAAGAGGCACTTATTCGTAAAACCATTGAGGGGTTGAGAAAATGACACGGGGATCACTGAAAGAATTGAGGGATAAATTAAAAAACAGGGATGAAAAGATCGTCAAGCTTTTAAACGAACGAGCCCGAATATCACTGGAAATCGGAAAAATCAAAAAAAGTCAAAACTTGAACATCTACGATCCCTCGCAGGAAAACAGGGTTTATCATTATCTGAATGAGATCAACGAAGGCCCGTTGCCGGAAGGATCTTTGAAAGAAATTTTCACCGAGATTCTATCTGCATCAAAAGCCCTCCAGTCTCCTGTATCGGTAGCTTACCTGGGTCCAGAGGCGTCCTTCACCCATGCGGCGGCCGGGTCTCATTTCGGGAAAAGTGCTTCCTTCTCCCCTCAATCAACCATATTCGATGTCTTTGACCGGGTGGAGAGAAGAATGGCGAACTGGGGCGTTGTTCCCGTGGAAAACTCTCTTGAGGGTACTGTCAAGCCGACGCTGGACAGATTGACTTCAACACCCCTGAATATTCTGGCCGAGGTTTTTCTTAGGATCAACCATTCCCTTATGTCCACCAGAAATGGTCTGGACGAAATAAAGAGGGTTTATTCTCACCCCCAGGCCCTGGCCCAGTGTCAGGAATGGCTCAGGAAGAATCTGCCAGGCTGTCCCCTCCATGAAATGGAAAGCACGGCAAAGGCCGCGCAGAAGGTACTGGAAGACGATGAAGGAGCTGCCATCGGCAGCAACAATGCTGCTTCCGTCTACGGACTCAATATCATCTCGGAGGGAATAGAAGACCATCCGTCAAATGTAACCCGATTCCTCGTTATCGGCAGAGGAGAAAATAAACGAACGGGCAGGGATAAAACTTCTATCTTCTTTAGAACCCGGCACATGCCGGGAGCGCTGTTTCACTCATTAGAATCATTTGCCGGGAAGGAAATAAACCTGGTAAAGATAGAATCTTACCCCATCAAAGAGAGGATGTGGGAATATTTATTCTTCGTTGATTTCAACGGGCACAAGGAGGAAGAGAAAATAAAAGAATGTCTGAAAGAGCTTCAAGGTCAATCCACATTCGTTAAAATGCTTGGCTCTTACCCGATGGGAGATACCAAAACATGATCTGCATACCCGTTGTCGCGGCAACGAATGAAGAGGCCATGAAACAAATGGATAAGTGTTTCCCCCTGGCCGATGTTGTAGAACTGCGAATTGACTTCATTGGAAACGTGAATCTAAGAAAGCTGCTTTCCGCGAAAACCGGCAAGATGCTTGTAACGGCGCGCAGGAAAGACGAAGGGGGACACTTCGAAGGTGATGAAAAAGAAAGGTTCTCTCTCCTGAGCGAGGCAGTCATTTTAAGGGCCGACTTTATTGATATAGAGCTGAGCACAGATGAAACCTTTACAAAAAAGCTTTTAGAAGACATAAAAAAACATGGAGATCAAACGAAACTGATTGTCTCCCATCACGATTTTAACGGGACTCCGTCAGAGAACAAGCTGCGAAACATATTCAATGAATGTGCCGGCAGAGGGGCTCATATTGTGAAGATAGCCACCTTTGCCAACTCCGCTGAGGATAATCTAAAAATATTGAAACTGATCAGTTATGCAAAAAAGACGAACCGGAAAATTATCGGTCTTTGCATGGGAGAAAAGGGGAAAATAAGCAGGATTATGGCACCTTACTTTGGTTCATATTTGAGCTTTGCTTCTCTTGAAAAGGGGGCGGAATCCGCTCCGGGTCAGTTAACTGTTGAAGAAATGAGAGAAATTTTCAGAATTTTAAAGGATGAAAAATAATTCAAAGACATTTGCCCTTTTCGGCAATCCGTTAGAACACAGTCTTTCACCACTGATGCATAACGCGGTATTCGAAAAAATGAACATCGACGCCCGCTATATGGCGATACGCGTGGAAAACGTCCGGGATATCCTGGCGGAGATTAAAAAGTCGAACATCCATGGAGCAAGTATAACGATTCCTCATAAAACCGCCATTATGGAATACCTCGATGAAATCAGCAGCAGTTCCTTCAGTATCGGTGCGGTAAACACCGTTACGCATTCAAACGGCAAGCTTAAGGGAGACAATACCGACTGGACGGGCTTTACCCTCGCACTGAGAGAATCAATCGAAATTCAAGGAAAGACATTTGCCATCCTGGGTGCGGGAGGAGCCGCGAGGGCTACCATCTTCGGCATCCTTGAAGAAGGGGGAACCCCGATCATTTTAAACAGAACGATAAAAAAAGGTGAAGAATTGGCAAAAGAGTTCGGTTGTGAATTCTACCCCCTCACGGAAATTGGAGAAATAAAGGGGGACTGCCTGATCAATACAACCCCGGTGGGGATGTTTCCGGACATGGAGAAGTCGCCCGCAAGCAGGGATGTACTCCAAAACTTCAGATGGGTTATGGACATTATTTATAATCCCCTGAAAACAAAGCTTTTGAAAGACGCCGAGGAGGCTGGATGTTCGACCATCACAGGCGTTTCAATGTTTGTCCATCAGGGAGCGGAACAGATAAAAATATGGACAGGACTGCAGCCCCCCATAGATTTTATGAAAAAAACTGTACTGGAAAAACTGAAAAATGAGACAAGTTAAACGGATAACAAATCTGGATGCAACCGTGAGCATACCCGGCTCGAAGAGCTATACACAGAGGGCCTTAATAATTGCATCTCTTGCCGAAGGAAGGTCCTTTTTGCGCAATTCCCTGATCTCGGAAGATACAAAATATCTGATGGGTGCCCTCCGATCCCTCGGCGCCGACATCCGGGTTGCCCATAAGGACATCATTGTAACCGGGACCGATGGAAATATAAAAAATCCCGGGAAGAAACTCTACCTGGGGAATAACGGCACTGCCCTGAGATTTCTGACTACGGTTGTCTCTCTCGGCACAGGCAAATTTACACTGGATGGAAGCGACCGTCTCAGAGAAAGACCGATTAAACCTCTTCTCGATGCACTGAACATCCTGGGGGTTGACTGCCAGGGCATGGATAAAAGCGGCTATCCACCGGTCATGGTCCAGGGTACAGGTATTACGGGTGGAAAGGTAACTTTCACCAATACCGAAAGCAGCCAGTATATATCTTCCATTCTCATCACCGCTTCCTATGCGGGAAGGGATGTGGAAATAGAACTCAGGGGTACGACGTCTTCCATGCCCTACATCGATATGACTGAGGGGGTCATGAATCATTTCGGCGTGGAAGTAACAAAGAGTGGAAAAAATAAATACACCGTTAAAGCTCATCAAAAATACACAGGAAAGAAATATCTGATTGAAAGCGATGTATCAAGCGCCTCCTACTTTTTCCTGGCTGCGGCTCTCTGTGAAGGAAGGGTTAGAGTTCTGAATGTAAATCCAAATACCCTACAGGGAGACATCGGATTTCTGGAAATCGTGGGAAAACTGGGTTGTCATGTAGTAAGGGGAACTGATTGGGTAGAAGTTACTGGCAAAAAGTTAAATGGGGGAGATTACCGGTTTGATATGTCAGACATGCCGGACATGGTCCCGACTCTTGCCGTTCTGTCGGCCTTCAGAGCCGGGCAAACAGTAATTGACAATATTTTCCACCTGCGATTAAAGGAAAGCAATCGGATAGAAGCCCTTGTAAATGAACTGAACCGGACAGGTATCGATGCAAAGGAACTGAAAAATGGTCTCGTTATCACCGGAGGAACGCCCCATGGCGCCGAAATAGAGACATACGACGATCATCGTATAGCAATGAGCTTCGCAATGGCGGGGCTTGTAACAGAAGGAATAAAAATCAAAAATCAAAAATGTGTCAATAAATCCTTCCCGGAATTCTGGAATGTTCTGGATCAGCTATACAAATGAAGAATATTATTTTAATCGGATACCGCTGCACGGGGAAAACATCTATCGGGGAAAAACTTTCCGAAAGGCTTGGTCTGCCCTTTTTTGACACAGATGATCTGATCGTTGAGCAGGCGGGTATGCCAATCAACAAAATTGTAGAAGAAGGCGGCTGGGATTTGTTTCGTAGGAAAGAAAAAGAAGCGATCAGAGGACTCTCATCGATGAAGAAAAGTATCATTGCTACAGGAGGGGGAGCATTTGAAAATCAGGAAAACAGAGAAACTCTGAAAAGAAACGGCCTTTTTGTCTGGCTTACCGCCGACGCAGCGACAATCATAAGAAGAATGATCTCCGATGAAAAAAGCCGAAGTCAGCGCCCTTCCCTTTCCAGCGATGATTTTTATAGGGAGACCACCATGATTCTTAAAAAAAGGGAGCCCACGTACCGGGAGCTGGCCAACTTTACCGTTGATACTTCGGGAAAAAGAATTGAAGGTATAGTTGATGACATACTCACTTTTTTGAAACATCTTAACCCGACAGATTGCATGGACAAGTAAATTTGTCCATGCCACCCTGAACAGACCGGAAGTAGGTTGGGTTGAGCAAAGCGAAATCCAACACAACAAGGAGTAAAAATGTCAGGAAATACAACAGGAACACTTTTCACGGTAACCACGTGGGGAGAATCACACGGAAAAGCCATCGGCGTGGTAGTTGACGGCTGTCCCCCTAATATTCCGCTCAATGAACCGGATATACAGGAAGAACTGAACAGGAGAAGGCCGGGATTCGATGCGTCAAGTTCACCAAGAAAAGAAGAAGATCAAGTAGAAATTCTATCCGGCACGTTTGAAGGAAAAACAACGGGTACACCGATTTCCCTGACGATTAGGAACAGGGATACTAAAAGCGCCGATTATGACCAGGTCAAGAACATCTTCAGACCGGGTCACGGAGACATTACATATTATAAAAAATACGGAATCCGGGATTACCGTGGCGGAGGCAGAGCCTCCGGCCGGGAAACGGTAGCACGCGTAGCCGCGGGAGCCATAGCAAAAAAGGTAATCGCCCGTGAAGGAATGGAGATCATCGCTTACACCAGGGAGTTAGGCGGCATTGCCGTAGAACAGACCACACTTGCCGACATCGATCGGAACAGTATCCTGTGCCCCGACATGGAAGCAGCCCATAAAATTGCGGACAGATTAGAGGAGGCAAGGAAAACGGGCGATTCTCTCGGTGGGATTGTGGAGATTTTAATCAGGAGATGCCCCCCGGGTCTGGGAGAACCCGTATTTGACAAGATCGATGCCGATCTGGCCAAAGCTCTCATGAGCATAGGAACAGTGAAGGGTGTGGAAATCGGCGCCGGCTTTGAGGCGGCAAAAATGTCCGGATCAGTTTGCAATGACCCCATAACACCTGAAGGATTTGAGACAAACAACGCCGGAGGAATCCTCGCCGGAATCACAAACGGTGATGAAATTGTTATCAGGGTGGCCTGCAAGCCCATCTCATCCATTGAAAAAGAGCAGCAGACCATTGATATTCACGGAAGACCGGCCACTATATCGATCAAAGGAAGACACGATGTATGCGTCATACCCCGCATCATCCCCGTCTGCGAGGCCATGGTCACCATAGTCCTGGCGGATCACCTGTTAAGACAGAGGGCAAAATGAAAAATATTCAAATAGGAATTATTGGAGGCACCGGCGGAATCGGCAGGTGGTTTGCCGATTTCTTCAAAAAAGAGGGATATACTGTTCACGTATCGGGAAGAAAAACCGGCATGGACATGGATGAAATGGCCGAAAAATGCCCGGTTGTCATCGTCAGCGTGCCGATCAGCGCCACTGTTCAAGTTATTAAACAACTGGGACCCAGAATGAAAAAAGAGTCCCTCTTTATGGATCTTGCGTCCCTGAAAACAGAACCTGTCACGGCCATGCTGAAATCTTCCATATCAGAGGTTATCGGTCTTCACCCCCTTTTCGGGCCCAATATCCGCTTCATGTCGGGAAAAAATGTGGCCGTTTGTCCCGTCAGGACAAAAAAATGGCTTCCCTGGTTAGCGGAAATTCTCAAAAGAAGGGGTGCCCATATTATCGAAACAACACCGGAAAAACACGATGAAGCAATGGCCATTGTTCAGGGCCTGACACATTTGAATACCATTACAATGGGTCTGATTCTCGGGGATACAGGAAGGAAACTTTCTGAATTGAAAAAATTTTCCACACCCATTTTTGATACAAAAACCAGTATCATCCAAAAAATATTTGCCGGCAATCCAGGATTGTATGCGGAAATAATAGTCTTTAATCCGCACATCCATAAAATCCTCGATCTTTACATAAAAGACCTGTCCGAGTTAAAAAGTCTGATCGACAGGATGGATACAAAAGGCCTGACAGAATTGATGGAAAACAGGTTCCAGAATTTCTAATAATCTTCTAAAACCTAGAAATTCCCCGCTTGTTAGTTGCGGAATCGGCTGGATTACCTTCCGCTTCATGTGATCCTTTATCATAATGTCTTCATCGGGAAGCAGTGCCCTGACATTCATATTGAGGGAAAGAAGATTAAAAAAAAGGGGGGGGGTACATGACCGTCAATCTTATTGACAAGTCGCTGCATGAAAAGCCCTGAGAGCGATGGTAATATTACCTTGATTGCAGAATTATGACCGATAATTGGCAGATTACCATACAATCTCAGGATGTATGATCCCTGCCAGTGTCTCAAGTCCGTCCACGATACGAGGGGCTGGACGGCTGACCAGGTCGGGGTTTATTACATGGATACCCCCCTTTTTTACTGCGGTAATATCCTTCCATTTCCCCCATGTCTTTTCGATAGAGGCCGAAGCCCCGCTCTTTGCTGATGCTACGATTATAATATCCGGATTCATCAGGATTATTTTCTCAATACCGAAACGTGGATATCGTAATGTCGAATCCCCGGCGATATTTTTCCCTCCCGCCGATTTTATCAGTCTGTCGATAAATGTATCTTTGCCGGCGGTTATAATGGCGTCCGCGCCCACCTGAAAAAAGACAGTGGGTTTGGGGGAATTCCTCGTCAGTAAAGCAACATGATCAATTCTCCGACGAAGATTATCAACCAGCCGCGTGGCCTCGTTTCGCTTTCCGGTAATCTCGCCTATATCCAGTATCATTTCGAGGATCTCGGGGAAACTTCCGGGATTTACAACATAAACCGGCAGCCCGGCTCTATCAAGCCGGTCAACCGTTTCCTTTCTGTTTCCATCCGCGGTGCCTATGACAAGGTCTGGCTGGAGCGATACGATTCTCTCAAGGGATGGATTGACAATGCCACCCACCTTCCGCTTTGACGCGGCACCCTGCGGGTAATTGCAGAATCTGGTCACGCCGACGATCTCATCATCCAGACCGAGGGCAAACAGGGTTTCTGTGATGTTGGGTGCAAGCGACACTATCCTTCGTGGTGAGGAGGGTATGGATATTTCTCTCCCCAATTTATCAATGTAAGTTCGGGCATCCAACCCAGCCGGGATGCAAAGAATTGCGAGCGACAGGGCAGCTATGAGAGTTTTTAAACTCATTCAATATTCCTGCAGGTGGTTCCACGCGACACCCGGATAAGGATGGCGATAAAGAAGACCAGAAGGGCAACCAGACCTCCCGCGAAGAGGTATACCGCGCCGAGGCTCCATGTTTCCTTGATCCATCCCACACAGTAAACAGCAAGTGACCCGATACCGAAAACCAGGATGAATTTTATGCCGTATCCTGTGCTTCGCCATTTGCGCGGCGTATATCTTGCCACCAGACTGTTCTCGATGGGCTGCATGCCAAGGGAGAAAAACATGTAAATGGCGGCTGATAAAACAAGCAGTTCCTGGCTTAACAGACCCATCAGGATGATAAAGGGGAGACTGATGCCGTGAAATGCGAGGTATATCCACCTGAGATCGTATCTGTCCGCCATTCTGCCCCCAACAATCTGGCCAGGGATGCCGATCAAATAGATGAGCGAGGCCAACAGCGTGGCCGCTGCTGTCTTCGCGCCGGTTAGATTATGCAGGTTCATGCCACTGAGAAAGTCCCAGAGAAAAGATGCCTTGGTCTCAAGGTAAGCCGGAAGGACAACACTGTTGCCTCTATAGACAAGGCCGGCAAGGGTCATTACAACACACAGGATCAAAAAATATTTCAAGTTGCTGTTACCATTGCCGGAGATAGAGGTGTTTTCCATCGAATCCGTGTGCACCGATGTCTCGTCGATATCCACCATGAACAGCATGACTCCCCAGATAATGCCCAGGGCGGCGATTATCAGATAGGTGACCTCCCATCCGACCAGCCAGTTCAGGAGACCAGCCGTGAAGGGCGCGCTGATCATTCCAATGTTCCCTGCGACGCCGTTAATTCCGAGTGCCATCCCCCTGTTTTTCATGCCGAGCGATATTAAACCCATTCCGGCTGGATGATAACTGCCGGCAAAGAAACCGATGACGGCGAGGGAAAGCATCATGGATGTCCGGGTATCCGAGAAAGCGGTAAGTATGGCGCCGAAGCTCGTCCCGACAAAAAAGATTATCAGGGTAAGGCGGTTATTGAATCGATCAGAAATCATGCCCCAGGGAAGAGCGGTAAGTCCGTACAGGAGATACATGAAAAAACTCATCTTCAGCACGTCGCCCAGGCTCATCTTAAGCGAAATCATGAGTGGTATGGCCAGAGCCGGGAAGATCATCTCGTAAAAATGCGTGAAAAAATGAGCCACACTGGTAAAAACCATTATCTTCTTTTCGTTGCTCATAAATGAAGCCCCTTCTTTGTCAGATCATGCGGCCATCGATGCCCGGGTAGCCGGCTCTATGTAATTCATTGTCAATCTCCGAGCGTGTATCTGAAACTTGCCACTATGTTAAGTTTTGCCAGGCCGAACTCCGCAGGAAAAGACTCGAACGGAGCCGCGGAACTTATAGCGAGCAGAGATTCCCTGTCAAGCAATTTATGGCCTGATGATGTAATGATATGGGAATCAGTAAGCGTGCCTTTTTTGATTATTGAGAACTCGACTACGGTGGTTCCCATCTGTCCCTGGATAAAGGCATCCTCCGGATACGACCACGTCCTGTTAATGTTTTCTCTCACCTGAACCAGATACGGATAGTACTTCGTATCAGTGCTGTCAAGGTCTATGGTATCCATAGCACCATTTCGAACAGTCCTGCCCGACTTCTTCAATGAATCAGGTGTGGTCTTGTCCTCATAGTTATATTTCTCCCCGGGCTTGTTCATATTGCGAACAAGACTGACCGAAAAAACATCTTTTTTTTCCCGGGCGTCATTATCTCCAAGGTGGCCAGACAATGCCAGAAAGGCGATATGGCCGGCAAGTGAAAGCATTACAGCTGCGAAGAAGATCTTTTTTGGAATCATATTTCCTGCCGTTCGGAGTATTATATAGCGATATCTTCGATATGATTTCCATCCGTAAATGGCCTTTTCCTGCTTACTATGATACTGGTTTCTAATGCAAGATGATGAGTATTATATGAGACTGGCCCTCAGAGAGGCTGAATCTGGTCTCGAGTCGGGCGAAGTCCCCGTTGGAGCGGTGCTCACCATGGAGGGCAGGGTGCTTGCGAAGGCTCATAACAGCCCCATCCTGATGAAAGATCCGACTGCCCATGCGGAGATACTTGCCATCCGGGAGGCCGCAGCCGGAACAGATAACTACAGACTTCAAGGGGCAACTCTTTATGTGACCATTGAGCCATGTGTGATGTGCGCGGGTGCTATAGTTCACGCGAGAATGGAGAGACTCGTATTCGGCGCCACGGATCCCAAGGGGGGAGCGCTTTCACTTTATGGCATACTTCATGACGGAAAACTCAATCATTTCGTCAAGGTAACAGGAGGGGTGCTAAGGGAGGAATGCGGTAATATTTTGAGTAGATTTTTCCGGGAAAAAAGGATAAAAGATCAAATTCTGTAAATAAGGACGAACAGGATAGCTTTACTTGGAGAGGTACCGAAGTGGTCGTAACGGGATCGACTCGAAATCGATTTGGGGGCCAAAAGCTCTCACGTGGGTTCGAATCCCACCCTCTCCGCCATAAACATAATGGGGTCTCAAGACCCGACATGAAGAACGGAGAGATGTCCGAGAGGCTGAAGGAGCACGACTGGAAATCGTGTGTATGCCCTCAAAGGTGTACCGGGGGTTCGAATCCCCCTCTCTCCGCCATACGGAATGACAGCCGGGACCCGTGGAACGGTGGATTGTGAACTCCGTCAGATCCGGAAGGAAGCAGCGGCAGCAACTTCGGCGTTTGCTATGGACTCCCCGGCTGTCAGCTTTTAATCACCCGCAGGCATACAAATGGAATATCTTGTCCTTGCAAGAAAGTGGAGACCCCAGGTATTTGAAGACGTTGCGGGGCAGGATCACGTCGTCAAGACGCTCAGAAATGCAGTCAATCTCAATCGTATAGCTCACGCCTACATCTTCAGCGGTCCCAGGGGGACGGGCAAGACATCAGTGGCGCGGATACTGGCCAAGTCGATCAACTGTGAAAAGGGACCGACAGCGCAGCCGTGCAATCAGTGTGTGAACTGCAAAGAGATTACTGGTGGTATATCCCTGGACGTACGCGAGATAGACGGCGCGTCCAACAGAGGGATAGATGAGATAAGGGAACTGCGAGAAAACGTTAAGTTTTCGCCTGTGTCCTCGCGCTATAAGATATATATTATCGACGAGGTTCACATGCTGACCCCTCAGGCCTTCAACGCCCTCCTCAAAACCCTCGAAGAACCCCCTTCGCATGTTGTTTTTGTGTTCGCCACGACGGAGACACATAAGGTGCCTGCGACCATCCTTTCGAGATGCCAGCGTTTTGACTTCAAGAGGATATCCGTCAGGCAGATAGCGGACAACCTCGGGCATATAGCAAAAGAAGAGGGGATAACCATAAGCGATGCCGGCTTGTCCTGGATTGCCAGGGAAGGTGATGGCAGCCTGAGAGACGCCCAGAGCATCTTTGACCAGGTTATCTCATACGCTGGAACGGACATCAAAGACAAGGATGTGGAAGAACTGCTCGATCTTGCGGACAGACATCTCATATTCGAGCTTTCCCGCGCTGTTCTTGAACGAGATGCCGGGGCGTGCCTGAAGATCATTGATGAAGCCTACTATTCCGGCGTGGACGTAAAGCATTTTTATCAGATGTTTGTGGGGCATTTCATGAATCTGCTTACAGTGAAGATAACGGAAGGAGACAGCGCCCGAAAAGGACACCTTGTCCTTGGCGATCTTCCCGACCATGAGATAACGGAACTGAAAAAAATGGCGCAGGGGACATCAAGGGATACCATACAGCGTTTACTGGACATGCTGATGAAGGAAGAGAATGACATACGCAGAAGCGTGGAGCCACGTATAAATCTTGAATACGCCGTGGTCAGGATGGCGTATCTTGAGCCTCGGATACCGGTTGAGGAAATTGTTTCAAGGATGGAAGGTCTTGAAACAAGGCTTGCCGGAAGTACGAGAGAGGATATCTCCCCAAAGCAACAGAAAAAAAAGGATCAGCCGGTGGATGTTGGCACAGCGCAGCAGATCAATGCTGATCATGGGCAGACGGTAAATTCTGATACAGGGGGATATGAGATAACAGATGACGAAGGCCTGTGGCAGGATCTCAAAGGTTTTATAAAGAAAAAAAACCCCATTCTGAGTTCAAAAATTGACAGTGGAGAGTTCCTCAGTTATGAGGACGATTGCCTTACGATAGGATTTCCAAAAGATTACGTCTTCATGGATGACATTAAGAGTGGGTCGCAGATGGACATGCTGGCACAGATGGCGGCGGAGTTTCTTGGGAAAGAAATAAAAATAGATATCAAATCGCAGAATGGGGATGCGAGTAATCTCAATAACACGACGTCAAATACTGCGGGCATGGCAAACAATACCAAGAACGAGGCACTCAGACACCCCCTTGTGCAGAAGGTAATGGATGTGTTTGAAGGTGCTCAAATAGTGGATGTCAGGGTAAATGGCTCAAGGAGGTAGTAAAATTGGCAAATAATAACATGGGAAAAATAATGAAGCAGGCACAGCAGATGCAGGCGAAGATGATGCGTGTGCAGGAGGAACTGGAAGTCAGGACGGTTGAGGCGACAGCCGGTGGAGGGATGGTAACCGCCGTAGTCAATGGAAAGCATGAGCTGATGTCGCTGAAGATCGAAAAGGACGTGGTTGATCCGGAAGACATCGAGATGTTGCAGGACCTTGTCGTGGCGGCGGTGAATGAAGGGGTCCGCAAGGCACAGGAAATGGCCCAGGAAGAAATGTCAAAGATAACCGGCGGGCTCAATATCCCCGGTATGGCGTAGTAAGACAGTTGACGGTTCACAGTTTACGGTTTTTTCGATAAACCATGCAACGATTGGCGAAGCTCAAAGTGTGAAGCCTTTTGGATATTGATTTTTATTTCCTGTTTTTTCAACCGTAAGCGGGTAACTGTAAACCGTAAACCGACAATCGTAAATGGTGACTGCTTTGCTTCTTAAAATGATAGTAAAGGGTTGACAATTTTTGCAGTGAAGGGTTTTTAAAATATGACAGGTTACGCGCCTCCTATCCGGCGTCTCATAAAAGAGTTGTCCAGGTTTCCCGGAATAGGTGAGAAAACGGCCACGCGGCTGGCTACGTTTCTCCTGTATTCTTCCGAAAGAGATGCTGCCAGGCTTGCCGAAAGCATCATGGAAGTCAAGAAAAAGATCCGGTTCTGCTCCATCTGCTTCAATCTCACAGAAAGCGATATCTGTGAAATATGTAGTGATCCCACGAGAGACAGGGATGTCATATGCGTGGTTGAAGATCCCGATTCGCTTGTCGCCATAGAAGAAAGCGGGGGTTTCAAGGGCATGTACCACGTGCTTCATGGTGTTCTTTCGCCCGGTGACGGTATCGGCCCGGAATCACTGAGACTCCAGGAGTTCCTTGAAAGAATATCCGGCAACAGCGTCGAAGAGGTTATCCTCGCTACCAATCCCACCGTTCAAGGGGAATCAACTGCGCTACTCATCGCAAAACTCCTTCAAGGGAAGGACGTCAAGATCACCAGGATAGCCTTCGGTATTCCGATAGGAGGCGATCTCAAATATGTGGACAGGATGACCATGACAAAGGCCATCGAGTTCCGCCGGGGGGTATGAGGCTGCTGTATGAACGCCATCAGAGAAATCCCCTGTGACATTATCACCGATACGGTAAAAAATCTCTTCATCAAGGCAAATACGGATCTCGGGGAAGATGTCCTCACCGCCATAAAAAACGCCGCGGAATCGGAAAATACAGAACTTGCCAGATATGCCCTGGATAAGATTGTTGAAAACGCCAGGATTGCAAAAGATTCGGCCCTTCCCATCTGCCAGGACACAGGGCTTGCTGTCGCGTTCGTGGAGGTGGGGCAGGATGTTCATGTAACAGGGGGCGATTTCAACGAAGCCGTTCAGGAGGGTGTCCGAAGGGCATACCGGGATGGTTTTCTGAGAAAGTCCATGTGTGATCCCATCTCGAGAGAAAACACCGGGGACAATACGCCCGCGGTTATTCACGCAGACATAGTTAAAGGGGACAGGATACGTATTATCGCCATGCCGAAGGGGGGCGGGAGCGAAAATATGAGCAGCTCCGTTATGTTCCTTCCGTCGTCAGGTATCGAAGGCATAAAAAAACATATAGTGGATATGGTGGAAAAAGCCGGGCCTAATCCCTGCCCGCCAACCATTGTCGGTGTGGGTATCGGGGGCTCGATCGAAAAATCGGCGCTGCTCGCGAAGAGGGCTCTCTCGCGCCGCGTGGGCGAGCCGAACCGGTCGGACAGTCGGCTGTCTGAACTTGAACGGGAAACGCTCACGGAGATAAATGCCCTCGGCATCGGTCCCCAGGGATACGGCGGCAAGACCACCGCGCTTGCCGTGCATGTGGAGATGATGCCCTGCCATATCGCCAGCCTTCCGGTAACGGTCAATATCCAGTGCCACGTTGCGCGCCATAGAGAGGCGACAATCTGAGATACGAATGAAGAATCCGATAAAAATTCATACGCCCGTCACGAGCATTATCTGTGAAGAACTATGTACCGGTGACAGGGTGCTCCTGAGCGGAAGTATCATCACCGGCAGGGATACGGCGCACAAGAGACTCTTTAAATTGATAGCCGAAGGAAGAGATCTCCCCGTGAAGCTCGACGGCGAGACGATCTTCTACGCGGCCCCCACCCCCCCGAGGCCCGGCCGGATTATAGGGTCCATAGGGCCGACGACAAGCTACCGGATGGATGAATACGCCCCCGATTTGATGCGGTCGGGACTCAGAGGAATGATCGGCAAGGGGAAACGATCTGCCGAGGTCAGAGCTGCCATTATGAAGTATAAGTCCGTATATTTCGGAGCCATGGGAGGAATTGCTGCCCTGATGTCCGCATGCATAAAAAAGGCAGAGGTTATAGCCTACGAGGACCTCGGACCCGAATCAATCATGCGTCTCGAAATAGAAGACTTCCCGTTGATCGTCATAAATGACACAAAGGGCGGGGATCTTTATGAAGATGCCGTGGGTCGTCACGGAATGACCTTGTAATTGTGTCAGAATGAAACCGCCAATCTCGTGTGTAAATTCAGCGTGAAATACATATTGTGGAGGACAGGGAATCGTGAAACGAACCTGCGATAACTGGCAGGATAAACTTCCTGTCGGCAAATCCGGCATTCACCTGTATGAAGAATTTGAGCTTCGCGCCAAAAACGTTTCAACAGAAGTTTTCCACGTAAAAAGAGCGGACGAAGCCGGGAAAATCATTCTCGATATAGTCAAAGAAACGGGGGCAAAGTATGTTGCATCGGTATGGTGTCCGCTTGTTGAAGCATCTGGAATCGTAGATGAACTCAAAGATAATGGAATCATAGTTTACACGGAACAGATCGATATTGCTGAAAATATCGATATCACCGATATGGGAATATCCGGTGTCGAATTCGGAATCGCGGAATGCGGGAGCGTCTGCCAGGACGCGCTGGCTATCGAAACCCGCCTCGTCTCTTCTCTTCCCCCCCTGCACATAGCCTTCATGGAAAGTCGCAATATTGTCCCTGAGATAGGAGACGCTATAGATATCATATCAGGATTCTTTACAGAGGGATATGTAAGCTGGCTTACGGGCCCCAGTCGCACGGCCGACATAGAAAGGGTGCTGACTATCGGCGTCCATGGTCCCGGCAGATTAGTCATCATTGCGGTTGATGAAGGGATGGATGGAGGCGCGGTATAATGTCGAAACGGCGCAACCTGAAAAAAGAGATACATGAAAAACTGAATGATGAAGTATTGAGGGACGCATTAGGGCGTTTTGCGGAGGAATACCCGGTGGCACGTGAAAAGGCCCTTGAAAATATAGAGGATGTTGAGACTCTCCGCGAGAGCCTCAAATCAATGAAACGTGACTCTGTCGAGAGAATCTCAGAATTAGCCGACAGGTTCGAAGAGGAGGCAATAAGGCACGGCGTCAGGGTATTCAGGGCAAAGACGGGGGAGGATCTAAAACAATACATCCTGGATCTCTGTAAAGAACGAGGTGTCGAGTGCATCGTAAAATCGAAATCGATGGCCTCGGAAGAGGTGGAACTCAATCCGGCACTTGAAAAGGCCGGCATCGAGGTCAAGGAAACGGATCTCGGTGAGTGGATTATTTCTCTGGCCGGCCATAGACCCTCCCACATGGTTTTACCTGCCATACATCTGAATCGCTATCAGGTCTCCGAATACTTCTCCCGGGAACTGGACAAATCAATAGATCCTGACATTGCCTTCATGGTTCAGACTACCAGGGTTGCCCTGAGAGAAAGTTTTCTCAATGCTGATATGGGAATAACAGGAGCTAATTTTGGTGTTGCTGAAAATGGAGCCATCGGTCTTGTAACAAATGAGGGGAACGGCAGGCTCGCTACGACACTCCCACGTATTCATGTTGTTATCATAGGATACGAGAAACTCATTCCCACAATGAAAGACGCAACCCCCATTCTACGGCTCCTTCCCAGGAACGCGACAGCCCAACTTATGACAAGCTACATGAGTATAATATCCGGACCGACGCCTATCATGGTTAAAGGGAGTGATGGATGGAAAGAAGATAAAAAGGAGATCCATTATATCCTCCTTGACAATGGAAGACTTACTGCTGCTCATGATGATATCTTTAAGGAGGTATATCAGTGCATACGGTGTGGAGCCTGTCTTAATGTTTGTCCTGTTTATGAACTTGTGGGGGGACATGTATACTCGGGGCATACCTATATGGGGGGGATAGGAACTATCCTATCCGCTTTCACTGGCGGTATGAAGGAATTCGAAGATTTTAACGCGCTGTGCATAGGCTGCCGTAAATGCACCACTGTATGCCCTGGAAAAATAAATATCCCTGATCTAATCGAGGAGATGAGGATACGTTCTGTCAAAGAGAATGGTCTCCCCTTCGCAGTGAGTAAGATATTCGATGTTATGACAAACAGGCGGTTTTTTCACGGTCTTTTGCGTGTGGCGTCTGTCGCACAAAAACCTTTCACATCGGGGGGTCTGGTACGTCACCTCCCACTTTTTCTCGGTGGAATGACCAAAGACCGCAGTCTTCCCGCCATAGCAAAGATTCCGCTTCGTGATCGTATTGGTGACGTAATAAAAAAGATTGAGAAGCCCGCAAAACGTGTCGGTTTTTTCAGCGGCTGCACCATGGATTTTGTTTTCCCGGAAACCGGAGAGAACGTAATCAAGGTTATTCAGGACCTCAATATGGAGGTTGTGTACCCTGAGGGGCAGGGGTGTTGTGGAAAGCCGGTCTCGGCTACCGGAGATGTCGAATATACAAAGAAGCTCGCGATGAACAACATAGAGGCGTTCGAAGATTTCGATGTCGACGTCATCATCTGTGCCTGTCCCACGGGTGTCGAACAAATCCGCGACTACCCCCATCTGTTAGAGGATGATCCGGAATCGAAGGCGCGGGCAAAGAAGATGGCGGACAAAGTGGAAGAGTTTAGTTCATTCGTTGCCCGTGAATATGAAAAGACGGGCCGCCTGAAAAAAGCAGCCAAAAAGGCCGATGCGGTCAAGATCACGTACCATGATTCATGTCACCTGAAACGTGTGCTGGGCATCTATGAAGAACCCCGGAAACTCATAGAGTCTCTTGAAGGCTATGAATTGGTGGAGATGAAAGACGCAGACAAGTGTTGCGGCATGTCAGGCGCCTTCGGTGTTCAGCACAGCAACCTGTCAATTCCAATGCTTACGGAGAAGATGGGAAACATCAAGAAGACCGGGGCCGAGATCGTTGCCTGCGCGTGTTCGGGATGCATGGTCCAGCTCCAGGGGGGTATCGACCAGCAGACCCCGGACAAAAAGATGAAGCACATAGCAGATATACTTGCTGAAAATATCAAAGATCAAAAAGCGATATAGTGTAAGCCAAAGGAGATGTGTCAATGTTAAGAGAAGAGACGGCAAAAAAACTTCGTGAAATTGTGGGGGAGGACTACTACCTGGATTCTGTTGAGGATCTGATCAGCTACTCCTACGATTCCTCTGTGGTGGAGGCGATGCCGGAAGCTGTTTTGCTTCCGGGGAGTACCCAGCAGGTTTCGGCTATCATGAAAGTAGCCAATGAAGATGAAATCTCTGTGACTCCCCGCGGGGCGGGAACGAATCTCAGCGGAGGGTCAGTTCCCCTGAAGGGCGGAGTAGTCTTGGTATTGACACGTATGAACAGGCTTCTCAAACTCAGCAGGGAAAATCGATATGCTATCGTCGAAGCGGGACTTATCAATCTGGAATTACAGAATCAGGTGAAAAAAGAAGGCCTTTTTTATCCCCCCGATCCCGCTTCCTGGACGGTAAGTACTCTTGGGGGAAATGTAGCTGAAAATGCTGGTGGACCCCGCGGCGTCAAATATGGTGTGACAAGGGACTGGATACTGGGTCTCAAAGCTGTGCTGGCCGATGGCAGGATTATCAATGCCGGCGGCATTACCGCCAAAAACGTCACGGGGATAGACCTCATGTCACTCTTTACCGGATCTGAGGGATGTCTCGGGATTGTAACCGAGATTACCCTAAAACTGCTTCCCCTTCCGCCGTTCCAGCAGAGCATTCAGGCGTTTTTTCCACAGATGGACGCTACGAGTAAAACGGTTGCCAGAATCATCGGATCGGGTATCATACCTGTAGCACTTGAAATCATGGACAAGGTGGTGATGAACATGGTTGAAGATTCGGTCCATATCGGACTGAACAGGGATGTGGAGGGAACACTGCTGATCATGGTTGATGGTGAAGAGGCGACCTGCAAGCAGCAGATGAGCGCTATTATAAAAATATGCAAAGAGGAAGGATCTTCCGACATACAAGTAGCCAAATCGGCCAAGGAGGAGGACGATTTGTGGCTTGCCCGTCGGAGTGCGTTTGGTGTTATGTCTCGGAAGAAGCCCACCTGTATTCTGGAGGATTGCACAGTTCCGGTCAGTAATCTGCAGGCAATGATCAGAGGAACCAGTGAAATTTGCGATAAGTACAACCTTACTGTAGGTATTATGGCCCATGCCGGGGATGGTAATACCCATCCGATGATAATAACTGATAAACGTGACAAGGAAGAATGGGAAAGGGTAGAGAAAGCCATTTCCGAGATATTTCAACTTACAGTAGATCTTGGAGGAACCCTTTCCGGAGAACATGGTATCGGTACATCAAAGAAGCCGTTCCTGCCGCTGATAATGAATGAGGATGCCAGGAGACTTATGGTAGAGATTAAGTCCGTTCTGGACCCTAAAGGGATATTGAATCCCGGAAAATTTATCGAATAACCAGGTCTGGTTGGGTCAAATGAATGAGAAAGTTTTGAAAGTGATGGAAAAAAACAGGCCTTTATTAAGTGATGTCACCAATGAGCATGTGTATCATTGCGCCAAATGTGGCCTGTGCCTCGATGCCTGCCCGGTGTACAGAGAAATGCTTACGGAATCTTACAGCCCACGGGGCAAGGTTCAACTGGCAAAGCATATCATAGAAGGGGATATCGAGATCACGGAACATATGAGTGACATCCTTTTTTCGTCATGCCTTCTTTGTGGATCCTGTGTGGCTGCCTGTCCGAGCGGTGTCCGTCAGGATGTCCTGTTTTCCAGTTTGCGCTGGCGCGCCGCGGAACGTCACGGACTGGGTTTTACAAAAAATCTGTTCTTTCAGGTGATTGCTCATGGGTGGCTGATGTCCACGTCCGCATGGTTCGGGAAATGGGTGAGGAAGATATTCAGTGGCCCCTGGATAGAGAGCAGAATAAAGTTTGGGAATCTTCCCGTAGATGGCATTCCACCAATGAATCCGAAACCCTTCAATGATGAATTCCCGGAAATAGTCAGGCCGGAGGGTGTGGTTAATGCCCGTGTCCTCTATTTTCATGGCTGCGCCACCAACTATGTCTTTGGCGATGTCGGGAAGGCGGTTGTGTCGGTTTTGACACGGATGGGAGTGCAGGTTGAAATTCCAAAAAAACAGTCCTGTTGCGGCCTGCCGATTTTTCTCTCAGGAGACCGCAAAACGGCTCTTACCTGTATTAAGGAGATCGTCGGCATGTTTTCCCGTGAAGGGGTGGATGCGGTTATTGTGGACTGCGCAACATGTGGCTCAGCCCTCCGCAATGAATACGTTCACATCCTGAAAGAGCTTCGTGACCTGGGTGAGGGGGTGGATGACGATCTGGTGAATTCCGCCGAGTATCTTGCCGGTATAACGATGGATGTTTCGGAATTTATCGATGCGCATTGCGATTGGTTGCCCGAATTTCACCCCACCGAGGGTGAAAAGATCAGAGTGACCTATCATGATCCGTGCCATCTTGTTAAGGGACAGGGTGTTGGTGTGCAGCCGCGCCACCTGTTGAAACTCCTTCCCAATATTGAGTTTGTGGAGATGGAGGAGGCTGACAGATGTTGCGGTGGCGGTGGGGAATATCAGATAGAGTACGGTGAAATGTCCGCGCGTATAACAAATCGCAAGGTGGAAAATGTGCTCAAGACGGGTGCCGGGATAGTGGCTACAGGCTGTCCCGGATGCAGTATCACTATCGGCGCCCATCTGGCCAAAGATAATGTCAAGACCATCCATACCGTGCAACTCATTCAAATGGCAATGGATGGGAAACGGCCTGAGTAACTCACGCCGGTCATCCCGTTGACGGTAGAGCGCAAAGCGGTCTGACTCAAGCGACGAATTTTTATTTTGAGTAGCTATTGACAGCCTGAATCATATATAATAAAAACAAGATTTTTAATCCGCGCAAGGGAGAATACCTGATGATAGAAGTAAGGTGGCATGGAAGGGGTGGTCAGGGTGCCGTTACATCTGTTGAGATGCTGGCACTGGCCGCAATTGAGGAGGGGCAGTACGCACAGGGCTTCCCAAGTTTTGGCCCCGAGAGAAGGGGCGCTCCAGTGGCTGCGTTTAACCGTGTCGACAACAAGCAGATAAAGGTAAGATCCGGAGTCTATGATCCTGATGTTGTGGTGGTGCTTGATCCAAGCCTTGTTGGTCTGATTAACGTTACCGAGGGACTGAAACAGGGCGGTATTCTTATCGTCAATACGGGCAAATCTCCGGAAGAAATCAAAGAAGAGGTTGATTTTAATGGTAGAGTGGCCACCGTTGATGCGTCAAGGATAGCCCGGGATGAACTGGGTGTTCCTATAACAAATACAACCATGCTTGGAGCGGTGATCAAAGCAACCGGCCTTGTGAAAATAGAATCGGCAAAGGCCCCTCTGACGCACCGGTTCGGAAGGATAGCACCGAAAAATATAAAGGCCATGGAAAGGGCTTATAACGAAGTAAAAATTGTTGAAGCAAACTGAATGGTTTGAGGTTAATATCTTATGAAAAAAGAGAAGAAATGGCCGGAAGACTGGCAGGAAGTAAACCCCGGTTGTATGGTGTTCAGACCTGGGAGTGCCCGTGAGTACCATACCGGAAGCTGGAGGGCCCAGCGGCCTGTGTATGACAACAGCAGGTGCATAAAATGTGGTGTCTGTTATATATTTTGCCCTGAGGGATGTATCTCTCAGGATGCTGATGGATACTTTGTGGCTGATCTGGATTATTGCAAGGGATGCGGGATCTGCGCCCATGAGTGCTGGCCGGGCGCCATAACAATGGTGGAGGAGGGATAGCTTATGTCTGAAAGAATTGGTATGGAGATAGCGCTTGCCGCCGCGGAGGCAGTCGCGTTGTGCAGGCCTGACGTAATAGCAGCCTATCCCATTACACCCAATACGCATGTCCCGGAACACCTGTCGGATATCGTTGCGGAGGGAAGGCTTGATGCCGACTTTATCTGTGTGGAATCGGAGCACTCCGCCCTGAGCGCTTGTTGCGGGGCATCCGGCGCCGGGGCACGTGCATTCACGGCAACGAGTTCGCAGGGTCTTCTATATATGGCTGAAATTGTCCCGATTGTGTCGTCCATGCGACTTCCCGTTGTTATGATCATCGGTAACCGCGCCCTGTCCGGTCCCATCAACATATGGAACGATCACAGTGACATCATGTCACAGAGAGATGCCGGCTGGATATCGATGTTCGCTGCGAACGGTCAGGAGGTTGTTGACATGTCTGTCCAATCCTTCAAGATTGCAGAGCACAGGGATGTTATGTTGCCAGTTAACCTGAACCTCGACGGCTTCCAGCTTACCCATGTGGTCGAACCGATGATGTTTCCAAACCAAGAGGAGGTGGATGCATTTCTTCCCGAATACAAACCATATGCCGCGGTTCACCCCGATAATATCGTCTCCATGGGAACACTTGCCCTCCCGGAAATATTTAATGAGTGCATGAAGGCCAACGATGAAGTACTCAAAGGTTCCAAGAAGGTTATACTGGAAGTATGGAAGGAGTGGGAGGAAAAGTTCGGCCGCAGTTACAAGCCGGTGGAGAGTTACAGAACGGAGGGGGCAGAAGTGCTGCTGTTTGCCATAGGATCCATGGCCGAGACGGCCGAAGTTGCAGTTGATCAGCTTCGTGACAAGGGAATGAAGGTTGGATTGCTGAAGCTGAGGCTCTGGAGGCCGTTCCCCTTCGAGGAAATTAGAGAAGCCGTGAAGGGCGCCAAAGTAGTAGCTGTACTTGACAGGGCGGTTTCCTTTGGTGGGCCGGGTGGCCCGGTATTCTCGGAGGTCAGGTCGGCGCTCTATGACGAGAAGGATCGCCCAATGGTTATCAGTGAAATTATCGGTCTTGGTGGCCGTGATGTCCCTGTCGGAGATTTTGTCAAGATAGCCGAAAAGGCTGCCAGAGTGGCGAAGACAGGACCGGAAGAGGAATACGAAATTTTTGGAGTGAGGGGATCATGAATATAGTAGAAAACTTTGACCTGTATGCCCCACGGCTGGTGGATAAAGAAGAACATTTCAGTGCCGGGCACCGCGCGTGCCAGGGATGCGGAGAGGCGCTTGCCATCCGCCTGATGTGCAAGGCCCTCGGTAAAGATACGGTGATTGTAAATGCCACAGGCTGCATGGAGGTGATATCAACCATGTATCCCACAACCGCGTGGAACCTCCCCTGGATTCACGTGGCATTTCCGAATTCCGCATCGGTCGGCGCGGGAGTTGAAGCTGGTCTGAAAGTCCTGCGGCGCAAGGGAAAAATAGCGGACAGAAAAGTAAAAACCGTGTGTATTGGGGGAGACGGAGGCACGTTTGACATCGGTTTTCAGGCCCTGTCTGGAGCTATGGAGAGAGGACACGATCTTCTCTATGTATGCTTTGATAACGAGGCTTATATGAATACCGGAATACAGCGTTCCGGCGCTACGCCTTTCGGGGCTTCGACCACCACCAATCCTACCGGTGCGGCCAGCCAGGGAAAAAATGAGTGGAAGAAAAACATTGCCGAGATTATTGCGGCTCACAATGTGCCTTATGTCGCTACAGCCTGTCATAGCTATCCTCTTGATTTTATGAACAAGGTAAAAAAAGCAAGAGAAGTTGAAGGACCAAGTTACATACACTGTCTGACCGTTTGTCCGACCGGATGGAGGACGGCTTCGGAAGAAACTATCAAACTGGGACGTCTGGCTGTTGAAACAGGTGTTTTCCCTCTGTATGAAATAGAAGAGGGGAAGTATCGAATGACCATCAAACCGGACAAGCTGAGACCTGTAGAAGATTACCTGAAACCACAGGGCCGGTTTCGCCATCTTACACCCGATTCTATACAGAAGATACAGGACAGAGTAATCATGGAATATAATAAACTGCTCGACAAGGTAGAGAATTTGCATTCCTGGGACGAGTTGAAGGGATAAATGTAGCAGATCAAAGGCGCCGGGTGCGAGGCTCACAGTCTCTTTGGTGCTGACACTACACAGGATAAGGTGCTTGAGAATGAATAAAGTTGCATTTAGCAGTTGGAACGGCAAGGTAGTGGATAACCGGGATGGGAAGACATCAAATGTTGTGGATATAAATCTTCCCGAGCCCGGTGGTAAGTTCACGGCGATGATGGGATGGGGAGGCCTTGCGGTCAAGGATTCAAAGGCCGACATACTGTCACTTACCTTTAATTATCTTAAAGAAATACGCAAGATCTCATGCGGCGAATGCTCCGTCTGCATGATCGGGATTGACAGGCTGCTCGATCTTATGGAAGGCATGGGAGAAGGGAAAGGCAGGAAAGCAGATCTCTCAGAGATGCGCGATATAGTGAAACAGGTGTCTGAAAACAGCAAGTGCAGTTTTGGCCAGTCGGCTCTCTTCCCGGTACTGGACGCGATCAGGCACTACAAGTCCGATTTTCTTGCCCTGATTAATGGAGAAAAGAAGCTGGGAGACAAAAAATATCTGTCCGCGGTGACGGCGCCCTGCATAGACGCGTGCCCTGCCGGACTTGATATACCTGGTTACATTGAACTGATTAAAAATAACCGGTTTGAAGAATCCCTCAACCTGATTCGCAAAGATTGTATTCTTCCCGGCGTTACCGGACGTGTATGCACCCATCCCTGCGAGGATGCGTGTGTGCGCAGAGATATGGATGATTCCCTCTCGATCAGGCTGCTCAAGAGAGCGGCTGCGGATTTTGATCTGGCAAATGGCGCGAGTCCACTCGACACTCCCGGAGAAGAGAAGAAAGAGAGGATCGCGATTATAGGAGCGGGACCGGCAGGTCTTGCCGCCGCTTACAACCTTCGCCTGAAGGGCTACGGCGTCACCATCTTTGAATCTCTGCCGCATGCCGGAGGAATGGCCGTTGCAGGAATACCGGACTACCGTCTCCCGGAAGATATTCTCAACCATGAGATCGACCTGATAAAGAGAATGGGCGTAGAGATCAGGCTGAACACAAAGATAGAAAAGCTCAACATGAAAGACCTCCGCAAAGAGGGATATAGCGCCCTGTTTATCGCCGTCGGTGCGCACAGAGGAAACCCCATGGGTGTAGAGGGCGAAGGGGAAGGATATGAAGGTTTTGTGGACGGAGTCGAATTTCTCAGGGATATGAATCTCGGCAAAAAAACCAAACCAGTCGATAAGGTTATGATCGTAGGTGGTGGAAATGTCGCTCTGGATTGCGCCCGCAGTTGTGCGAGACTTGGCTTCAAGGATGTTGAGATTATCTACAGGAGATCAAGGACCGAAATGCCGGCAAGCGATGAAGAGATAAAAGGCGCCGAGGAAGAAGGCATCTCAATCAGATTCCTGGCGGTCCCCGTAAAGATCATCGCGAAAGACGGGGTAGTCACGGGCGCACAGTGCATCAGGATGAAACTTGGCAAACCCGATGAAAGCGGCAGAAAAAGACCCGTTCCCGTCAAGGGATCCGAGTTCACCGTAAAAACCGAGATGATAATAGCCGCCATCGGTCAGCATTCGGAATTTCCTTCGATGACTGAAGGGATCAGTACAACCGATTGGGGAACCATAAAAGCGGATCCGGAAACTCTTGCGACAGACATGGAAGGCGTCTTTGCTGGCGGGGATTGTGTGACAGGACCGGCTACGCTGATAGAGGCCCTCGATATGGGAAACCGCGGTGCTCAGAGCATAGACTCTTATCTCTTGGGAAAAGACCCGGCAGAGAATGTATCGTTTAAGGGTGTCGACTTGGCAAAGCAAAGAGGACGGGGATTTGTGGTTGCCGAACCCGCTGGGAGGGTTGCATTCCTCGATGCGAAGGAAAGAACCGACGGATTTGGAGAAGTGGAAGGTGGCTTCGGAGTCGCTGACGCCATGAAAGAAGCGCAACGCTGCCTTCGTTGTTACAGGGTCGTAGTCTGGGAAAAGGTTGTATAAAACATAGCGGATAAGGTGATAATGATGCTTAATATTGTAATAGACGGGCAGAAGGTTAAGGCGAAAGAAGGATCTACCATACTGGAAAATGCCCGCACATTGAAGATAGAGATTCCCACCCTTTGCCATCACGATGAACTTACCCCTTTCGGAGCCTGCCGCCTGTGCAGTGTGGAAGTGAAGACTAATGGAAAGTGGCAGATCGCCACATCCTGTAATACTCCGGTTGAAGACGGAATGGAGATCATAACCGATTCGGACAAGGTCGGGGAGAGTAGAAAAGCAGCCGCGCGGCTTCTCTATTATAAATATCCCGAAACTCAGGCGGTAAAGGAGATAGCGCAAAAGCTTGGAGTGGAAGTATCTCCCGGGAAAGCCGAGGGGCATGACTGCATACTCTGTGGATTGTGCGTCAGGACATGCCAGGAGATTGTAGGTGTGGGCGCGTTGACGTTCCGGGACAGGGGCCGAGACCGGGATGTCGATGAGCCGGTAATCGATTTTGATCCGAATGCCTGCATAGGATGCGGTGCCTGTGCCTATGTATGTCCCACTGGTTACGTAAAGATGGAGTACGATGGCGACGGAGCCAGGAGAATCATCTGGGACAAGGTCTTCAAGATGGTACCCTGCCCGGTATGCGGAAGATTTTTCGCGCCCGAAGACCAGCTCAACTACATAAGCAAAACCACCGGAGTACCCTTCAGTGAACTGGCCATCTGCGTTGATTGCAGGTAGAATTTTGCACAAGTCAGTTGTAAAAGATTACAAGTTCTGATAGAAGCTCCTTTCGATTTGTAAAATATGGACATTCCCCAGTAGCTCAGTTGGTAGAGCAGCTGGCTGTTAACCAGCTTGTCCGTGGTTCGAGTCCGCGCTGGGGAGCCAAAACCCTCAAGGGGTTACGAGTTTTCGTAACCCCTTTTTTTTGTGGTCAATATTGCCAACATTTTCTTGTGGTCCCTGCTCGAGCCAGGGATAGCAGATATCTGGCATAGATCCACATTGGAAGTCGTTTTCTTGAAAGCAGGATGTTCCAGACCAGCAATTCCAATTGTCCATAACCGTGTCAGTTGGTCTAAATCGTTAATTCTCATAATATAAATCGAAACAGCGCTTGACAATAGTCCTTTGTCAGATATATTCGATTACTGTTTAATTCGGTTTATCTGAACGGAAATACCTGTAAGTCAGGTACATATGGCAGACATAGCAATGATCTGGCATTAAAAGGCCATTGCGAGGAAGATCTGAAGGACCAAGCGTGAGAGGAAACAACTAATGGAA
>CAZINZ010000031.1:0-17393 GCA_964540715.1 uncultured Syntrophaceae bacterium
ACTAAGTCAGCAAGAAGAAATAACTCATACACCTTGCTTGTCCTTTTGCTTGTTTTCTGTGTTGTGTCAAAGCTTACATAACCCGTTATGCGTGCTTCAACACGCCTTGAAAACAAACAAAATTACGGCGCAATCTGTATAACTTATTTATTCTTGATTCCTAAGAAAAGTCACGACAAGGCGGGAAGCGGTGGAAATAGACTGGCCATACCTGACATTGCACATCATAAAGCATCACCGGCTAAAAGTTAACAAATTGCTTCCTGGCCTTCGTCACTTTTGCAAGATATCTTCTTGCCTGATGGTGGGGCAGACTCGTTCGAAGAGTTTTGTATACCTGAAGAGGATCGAGTTCGTTAATGCGTTGCGCAGCACGGTTCCTGTCCGGGTCAAAGGTGCGCAGGACATTACCAGCCCCGGTGTTATAGGCGGCAATCACGCAATACTCCCTTGAAACGGGGTCATCTATATCGCTAAGATATTTATAATACAGGAGATTAAGGTAAGCAGTTCCATACTGGATGTTGTTGGCGGGACAAAAGAGAAATTCCCTGGAAGGGAGTCCGTCAGCATTATTCAAAAACCGGTGAACGTCCTGGCCGGCAGTCACGGGCACGATCTGCATGAGCCCAAAGGCTGGAGCATTGCTCACAGCGTAGGGATTGAAATCACTTTCGGTCTTGATAATAGCATAAACAAGGTTTCCGCTGATGGAAAAGCGCTGAGCAAAGCGTTCAACGAGAATCCTGTACTTGGAAGCACGGATCTCAAAATGATCTTTTACCATCGGGAAAACTACAAGAGGAACATCTTTGACTGTGTCGCCGGACTTGATCAGCCTGGTCTGAAGTTTGTTTTTGATCAGATAATCGGCAAAATATCCGGCACGCCAGTGCCATCTGATATTTTTCCCCTCCTGGTCATGCACTTCACCATAGAGAAAAGGGAGCTTGCCCAGTTTGACGGTACTGGCAGAATAAATATCAACGGCCCTTGGGTCATCGGGGGTAAGCAGGGTTGTTACGATGGCATTTTTCAAGCTGTTTAATGGATCCTTCTGGTCAAGCGTTTCAACAGTAATTATTCCTTTATCAAAATCGACTGAAGCACGGGAAAGGTAGTTCTGTGTGTATTTGACATACTCTCCGAGCCCGGGGACTTTTATTTCATCTGTTCCCCAGACACCGCCAACAGCTTTTCTGAATGATTCCGTTAGTTTTGCAAACCGGTCCTGGAAAAGCTTTATATCCCTGTTCAGAGCTTTCGGGTTAGCGGCATACGTGGCCGCCTTTTCCGCGGCCATGCGGTGGGCGGAAGCAACATCACCGGTTGCTGCTATTCTGGCGACGCGGGCGATATCCCACGCCGAACATCCGGTAATAATTGCAATAAAAAGAAAAGCGAGTGAAAGGGTTTTCATAATGACATATAAGGATTACTGATGCGGAAAAGAAAAAATCTCGATGACCATTCACAACAGAGTTGAGGCCGAAGCTCAAACAGGGAGGATCTCACCGAACGCTCGTTCGAAGTTCCCTATGACAAAATAAATTCGAGCCTGACTCTGTATTTTCGAAAACATGCACCCAACTCATATCGGGGAAAATATTAGCAGATGATATGTATTAGAATACAACTGAATGCAAGTGGAAAATGAAAGGGATGCGAATCAGGAATCAGCTCCATTGAGGTTAAATCAGGAAGCAAATCAGCCCCCAAGACTGATAAAAGCGCTATTACAGAAAGGGGTAACTGTAGTGCAGATCCAATTGATACAAGGGAAAAGCGAAGAGAAACTGAAATATGAAATTTATAATGCTCAAGATCATTTTACGGGCCAAAGATAACCGTTGAAACAGTGCCGCCGTCTCCTTCGATTTCAATGGTTCCATGGAGTTGATCGACCAGAATCCTGATTAACGTCATTCCGAGGGTCTTCGCGCTGCTGATATCAATATCATCAGGGAATCCTACACCGTTGTCACGGACAATCAGCGTTAATCTGTTGTCCTCATCAGGATGAAAATCAATAGTAATTTCATGAGAATCGCCTACAGGAAATGCATGCTTAAGTGAGTTGGAGATCAGTTCATTAACAATCAGACCGCAGGGAATGGCCCTGGTAATATCCAGAAATACATCAGAACAGTTAACGGTTAATCTGACGGTTTCGGGATCAACAACATAAGTACGGAAGAGATGACTGGTTACGTCTCGTATGTAATCGCCAAAGTCAATCCTGGCCATGTCTTCAGACTGGTAGAGATTCTCATGGACGGAAGCCAGGGAGAGAATACGGCCCCGGCTTTCATTGAACATTTCAAGGGCTTTCTTGTCTTTAATATATTGAGACTGGAGACTTAGGAGACTGGAGATTACCTGCAGGTTATTCCTCACCCTGTGATGTATCTCGTGGCGAAGAACCTTTTTTTCATTTAACGATTCCTTGAGTTGTTTCCCTGCCAGTTTGCGTTCGTAAATCTCCTGATTAATCCGAATGTTATGCTCCTGAATCTCTTTTAAATATGATTTAACGTTAGAATGAAGCATCTCATTTTTCAGGGCAAAGCTCATTTCGCCAAGCAGGATAAATAAAATACGTTCATCGTCGTTATTAAAAAGCTCTCCCTCCCCTTTGTTCTGAAAAACAAAAACAGCCGCAACATTACCTCCGATAAAAAGGGGAATTACAAGGGATGACTGCACATTTCCAGTGTTCTCTAAATCAGGGGCAGTCGAACCGGTGTTAATATCAGGGAAAAAAATTGTTGTCCCTTCGGAAATAACTTTTTCTACGAGGGACGTGGTGATCTCTGAGGAGGAGTCGTTTTCAGCACTGTTCAGTCCTTTTGATCCTACGAAATGAAAATGGCCGGATGCAGAATCAACCGCGAACACCGATCCGGATTGCGCCCTTACGACGGTAGAAGCCTTGTCTAAGGTTGCTCGAAGTAAGTTGTCAATATCCGTCGTATTATTTGCAATCTCGGTAAGTTCCCTGATTGTGTCCAATTCGGAGGTTCTTCGGCTTAACTCTTCCGTTGTCCTTTCAAACTTTAGCATGAGAGTATTAAACGAAGATGATATCTGGTGCAGTTCAGATACATCATGTTTGAGTTCGGCTGAAACAATAGCACCGCCCTCGGCGCCTTTCTTCACGGTTTGAGCAATAGAGATTAAGCTCTCAACGAGATACCTTAAAACCATCAGGCCGGCCAGAATCAGGACAAGGAGCAGAACCAGCACAAAAAGATATAAACCGTTTAACTGAATATCGTTTTGATATACGATGTAAGACAGGATCATAAAGGGCAGCACAAAAAACAATGATCCCAGGATGAATAAGGTTTTCCTCAAACCATTTCGCTTGGAATCTTTTCTGGGACTAAATATATTCATTTCGCCTCCGGATGAAGCAACATATGATTCATAAACCGGGAGATTAATCAAATTAATGCTTCAAAAGTCAGAATCGATTAGACCCATTAGAGAGGAAGGGTTAAGCTGTACTCATATACTCATAAATCACAGGACCCATCTATACCAGCGAGCAAACATACACGATAATATCTTAACATTGATAATAAAAATGAAGGGTTGAATTGAATCCCGGGGATATTGAGCGAAAAAAAATAAAGATGGAGAAAAAGAATTTCGGGAACCTGGCAATCACTGTTCAAGTGACCCATAGCTTTGCGTCCCATCCTCACAGATGGTTTGCCTTTATCGATTCTCAAAGAACTCAAGGAAATATTTCATATCCAATCACAATCTAAATCCAATGGGGCATAATGTCAAGAGGTTTTAAATGGTAGTAAAATATTACTGTGCGGTAATATTACATATTGCATCCAATGTCAGCAATGAGCGCAGGGCCGTGCAATAGAGCAACATTACATAAAATTAACAGGGTCGACATCGATCCTGATTCGCAAACCCGTTTCGCCGGCGTTTGCCAGTATGCTGGCGGCCAGGGTGTGTAGGGCCGTAATGCTGCTTCCCTTAAGGAGCAGGTGCCATCTGTGGCGGCCTTTGATTCTGGACAGAGGGGCCTCCGCGGGTCCGAGCACAGAGATACTGGCTCCAGACTGGCGCGCAAGATCTCTGGCGACGGAATTGATCCTTTTGGCAAATCCTGTAATCAGAGGTTCGTTTGTGGCTGATATTACAAGGTTTAACATGCGGCTGAAGGGTGGATAGCCAAGCTCTCTCCGCGTAAGTATTTCATTATTATAGAAACCGATGTAGTCGTGGTCACGGGCCTGTTTTATGGCGTAATTATCCGGGTTAAAGGTCTGAATGATCACCCTTCCGGGGGAATCTCCTCGTCCTCCCCTGCCGGAGACCTGGGTCAGTAGCTGAAAGGTTTTCTCCGCTGCCCTGAAATCGGGAATGTTCAGGGAGTTATCGGCTGATATGACACCGACCAGGGTGACATGGGGGAAATCATGGCCCTTTGCGATCATTTGAGTTCCGACAAGGATATCTATGTGGCCTCTGTCGAGAGATTTGAGGATGGCTTCGTACGAACCTCGTTTTGAGGTGGAATCACTGTCCATCCTTTTAACCCTCGCGCCGGGGAAAAGTGCAGCTATCTCTTCCTCAACCTTCTCGGTTCCCATCCCGTAGCTGTTGATACGGGAACCACCGCACGAAGGACATATCGGAGGGGCCTTAACGCTAAAGTTGCAGTAGTGACATCGGAGGGAATTGTCCTTTCTGTGGTGCGTCATGGAGACGGAACAATTAAGACATTTGAATATGTATCCGCAGTCGATGCAATATAAAAAGGTATGGAACCCCCGCCTGTTAAGAAAAAGAAGAGTCTGATTTCCGGCATTAAGCGTATCGCGAATTGCCTCAGTAAGAGACAGTGAGAAGGCGGGCGCAATTTTTCCTGATCCGCATTCCTGCTTCATGTCAACAATATCTACTCGAGGAAGCTCCCTTCCTTCAACCCTTTGCTTCAGCTCGATGAGATTGAAGTCCCTGCTTTGAGTATTGAAATATGATTGGATACCGGGTGTCGCGGAACCCAGCACGACCGTGGCCGAGTTCAGTTTAGTCCTTACTATTGCAAGATCCCGCGCGTTATACGCGAGGTGGTCGTCCTGTTTGTATGAGGAATCATGCTCCTCATCGACGATGATTAGTCGCAGGTCCCTGATGGGGGCAAATATGGCCGATCTTGCGCCTGTGACTATCCTGGCTTCGCCCCTCTGAATTCTGCGCCACTCGTCATATTTCGCGCGTTGTCCAATGCCACTGTGCAGGATAGCGACTATGTCTTCGTCAAATCGGGAAAGTATCCTGCTCATGAGCTGAGGAGTCAGGGTTATCTCCGGCACGAGGTATATGGCACTTCCGCCCAGTTTGATGGCTTCTTCAATTGCCCTCAGGTACACCTCGGTCTTTCCGCTTCCGGTAACTCCGTGGAGCAGGCAGGGGAAATAGCTATGGGATTTGATCCCGGAGACAATTTCCGAGAGCGCAGCCTCCTGTTCGCCATTCAGGATTATGTCCGAGCTTTGAACCCCGATAAGAGGTGTTCTTGCGGGGCTTCTGTACACTTCCCTTGCAGATATGCGAACCAGACCTTTTTCTACCATCCGTTTTATCGTGGGCTGAACATTTTTGAATTCCGCGCGGAGTAACGACAGATCGACCTCGCCGTGCATTTCCAAAAAATCGCGGATATGTCCCTGTTTTCTGGATATCTTAATTTCGGAGGGGAAGGGAGATAACAGGCGGATTTGCTTCACGGATTTCATTTTTACATCAGGGTTGCTGATCCTGTCCTCGAGATTGACTATTTTAAGAGATTGAAGAGTCCTGAGATCATCAAGGACAGCAGTTTTTCCAATGAGCTTTTTCAGGTTAACAGCGGAAAGGCCGTGCGGATGAGCGGCCAATATCGCGATCATCCTGTTTTGAGTGCCGGACAGGTCGATTCCGTCCATTGCCGGATTATCGGTTAGAGAGGCCCAAACATTGCTGGCTACGTCAATCCCGCCGGGAAGGGACGATTTTAGAGTCTTTCCAAGAGGATGCATGTAATAATCCGATGTCCACTTGTAAAACTCGAGATCTTCTTCGCTGAAAAGGGGTTCAGTGTCGAGGAGTTCAATAAGCATTTTGACAGATTTGATCTGGGTGGAGTGGGTTGACCCGACGATATAACCAGTCACCTTCCTCCTGCCCAATGGCACGAGGACTCGCAGGCCAACTGCTATCTGGTCCTCCATTCCATCCGGCACACCATAGGTGAATGGGACAGGTGAGGGGATGCTTATGGCTACGTTAATATACACCGGTTATTCCTGATTCTGTGAATTAATGGTCTTGTTAAACAGCCTGAGAGTTATACTCAAAAAACAAACTGCGAAATATCAAGTATATGTCCGTGGAATTTTGTTTCGAATGACCTGGTCTTGAACGAAAATTCTCATAAAACAAGAGAATTATTCCTTGATGTTGAGAAAGTTTAGGACAGGGGAAATTCCGCCTTCATCCTCCGGAATTAGGAAGAGGGACTCGGACAGCTTCTCATTCAGGGTGATGTCTTTGAGGATGCTGACAACCCACAGGACATCATCTCTGTAATACTCTATCCTCTGGGGCAGCCAGAATCGTTCCTGCACGTGGAGATAATTAAGGTATTCTGCTCTGAGGACGACCCGTTCTCCCTCAGACATTGTTACCCCGACAAATCGAAGTGGCAGGTTTCTCTCGCGATCTATCCACAGTTGACTTCCGGGCGCTGGCTCAATGCCCGCGCCAGCAACGAAGGCGGTATCACCGTTTATCCTGTCGATGTTGATGGATCCGGTTTCAACGCCGAGAGAACTGAGAACATTAATGAGTTTGCCGACCGAATCCTGAAAGAAGATGGAGGGGAAAACGGTGTCTAATCTTCTCTCATGGGCGTTTGCAGTATCAACGCCAAGATTGAGGGTCTTTTCACCATCTTGAATCAGGATATTATCGCCATGCGAAAATGACCTTGCGGCCCTGAACATACCGCCTTTTTTAATGAAGACCTGTTCGCTGATCTGTGAAATATCGTACAGATCATCATATATCACGGTATCCATGTCAATTTTGATGGTATCGAGATTGCTGTATGCTTTCAGGAAGGGTTGCAGAATTTGCTCGGCAGAGGGGATATACGCAAATCCACCATGGACAAAAAACAGGGATACAATGAGGGTAATGACTATATGGAATGCCGGTCTTTTCATTTGGATATCGATCTTGCCTGGACGGCTACTTTCAGTGGAGAATGCGGGAAAAATAATAAAAAGCAGTCAGCTTCGGGGGATAAAGGATAAAAAACCCTTCGGACGGTTACGGCCTGAGAGGTGTGATCTATTCACCCCGTTGTTTCTCCTGCTTTTCCTGTTGGGTTTTGCAGGCTATACAGAGGGTAGTGACCGGACGTGCCATCAATCGTTTTTCAGATATCTTCTTCTCACATACCTCGCATATTCCAAAACTACCATCATCAATGCGTTGAAGTGCTTCACTCATCTTCTTTACAAGTTTTCGTTCCCTGTCTCTGATCCTGAGCTCAAAATTCCTGTCGGATTCCTGAGAGGCCCTGTCCGTAACATCGGGAAAACTCTCGGTGCCGTCTGTCATCTCTGATACAGTCTTGCCCGCTTCACCCATCAGACTTTCAATCTTCAGGGTGAACATTGACCTGAAATAGTCAAGTTGTTCCGGTTTCATTTGTACCTCACTCAAATCAGCAATTTGGACGTAACTATATATACAGTGAAAATCCTTTTGTAAAGAAAAAATTAATGTACGGTATAAAGTCATTACTCCGGTAAAAACGGAGCCAATGTCGCTGACAACCAATTGAAATGGCCGAATTCTGACTTTTGGCGTAAAGATGAAAAACAGCGCGCCGGGCCACGTGATGAATGCAACAGAATTACTCAACCGCCTTTATAGTTGGTTAATATTCTTTCTATAACATTTGTTGTCGAGGCCGAGAGATCTGTTGAAGTTTCGTTAAATTGCGGGATAATGACAACATTGCCGCCCCGCGATTCGACAAATTTGCCCCCGATCACAGCGTGCTCGTCCCAGTCCCCTCCCTTGACCAGGATGTCGGGTTCGATATGTTTAATCAGTTCGAGGGGGGTGTCTTCATCAAATATGGTCACATAGTCCACCATAACGAGTGAGGCCATTATGTATGCTCTTTCATCCTGGGGGACTATTGGTCTCAACGGTCCCTTGATGGAGTTTACTGATGAATCGCTGTTGAGTGCAAGTACCAGGATATCGCCAAGACCCCTGGCCTTCTCGAGATATTTCACATGGCCGATATGCAGTATGTCAAAACAGCCGTTGGTAAAGACGACCTTCTTCCCCTCGTTCCTGAGCGTCTGAACCCGCTCCATTAATTCTTCCCGTGATAATATTTTGTGCATAGATACTCCTCGCTGTGTCATGCTCGTGCCAGAGTTAGCACGGCTACCTCGGATGCACCGTTTTTCATCAGTGTTTCAGCACATTCCTTTGCTGTGCTCCCCGTAGTATAGACATCGTCAATCAGCAATATTCGGCGGTCTTCAGTCAGGCTCCGGTCAGTTACTTCGAAGGCGCCCCTCACATTTGAAACCCGGTGCGGCTTCGAAAGGTTGACCTGCGCCTCTGTGTGAATTGTTCTCCTGAGAGCGAGAAAATCAACAGGAATGCAAAACCTATCAGATATCTGCTTCGCAAGGATAAGAGACTGGTTAAATCCCCGTTCCCTCAATCTCGCTGGATGGAGTGGAACAGGCAGGATCAGCGAGTATTCTCCAATTGCAAGGGAATCGTAATTTGTCCGGGCCATCATCCGCCCCAGCGTCTCTCCAGCTGAAACGTTTCCATGATATTTGAACAGGTGGATGACTTCAAGCAGGGCGCCTGCATATTTACCGAGTGCGCGGGCCATGGAAAAGGGAGGTTTCGACAGAATACAGTCATGGCAGAGATGATCCGACCCGTCAGTCAATATAAAAGGCATCCCGCAGGTGGTACACAGGGGGGATGTGATGAAGTTTATAGTGGCGAAACATTCGGGACACAGGGGAGACCCTCTGTCTGCGATCAGGACCTTACCGCATGCCGAGCAATTTGGTGGAAACAGGAGATCGGCAAGCCCGGAGGCCATTTCTCTGACTTCACATATCATCATTGAGCGTGGTCAGTTTCTGTACAGATTGGTCGATGGACATTCTTGGCGCATCTGACCACAACGACTCAATATCATAAAATTCCCTGATCGGTTCATAGAAGATGTGTATTATCACATCACCATAATCCATCAGAATCCAGCTTCCTGAACGACCTCCTTCGATACCAAGGGGGAATATGCCGGCAATTTTCAGCTTCTGCCCGATATGGGAGGCAAGGCCCTCTATCTGGCGGTCCGAATTTCCGCTGCATATTACGAAATAGTCGGCAAAGGATGATATATCCTTTAAACTTAGAATGACGAGGTCGCCAGGTTTTCGGTCCAGAGCCGCGTTTACACACTCAAGAACAAGCCCCTTTGAATCTAACAGAATTTCTTTAATGAGAATACCTCCCTCAACCGCCAGTTCTATCAAACGGATTATCCAGTATGATGGTTTCGTCTCTTCCCGGCCCAACGGAAATGAGGGTCATTTTTACGCCGGCAAGCTCTTCGAGCCTTTGGATAAATCTTCTCGCGTTAACCGGCAGCTCGTCTATGGATTTTGCCTTGCTTATATCATCAGACCAACCATCAATTTCCTCATAAACAGGGCGGCACTGTTCGAGCAATTTGATGTCGGAGGGGACATGTTCAGTGAATTCATATTCTTCCGATTTATAGGCGACGCAAACCTGAATTTTGTCGATTCCAGTGAGAACGTCGAGCTTGGTGAGGGCGATGCCGGTAATTCCCGAAACCCTGACCGATTGTCGAATGAGAACCATGTCAAGCCATCCGCATCGGCGTTTTCTTCCGGTAGTTGCGCCGAATTCTGCACCCGCTTGCTGAAGCCACTCACCCACTTCGCCGGACAGTTCCGTTACGAAAGGGCCCTCACCAACCCTCGTTGTATAAGCCTTGCAGATACCAACAACGGAATCGATTTGAGTGGGTCCTATTCCCGATCCGCAGCACGCGCCGCCCGCGGAAGTATTGGAAGATGTAACAAAGGGGTAGGTGCCATAGTCTATATCAAGATGGCAACCCTGAGCGCCCTCAAACAGAATATTTCCGCCTTTCCTGACTTCTTGGTCAATTATGAGGGATGTATTTGCGGCATACTTTCTGAGGCGATCGGCATACGCGATATATTCGTTGAATATGGTTTCGTATTTCAGGGGTTTGGCGTTGTGAAATTTTGTCAGGAAGAAGTTCTTGTCCTCAACATTCCTGCGCAGCATTTCACTGAAGGTATCGCTGTTAAGGAGGTCGCAAAGTCTTATGCCTGTACGCGAGATTTTGTCCTCGTAGGCGGGGCCAATACCCCTTCCGGTTGTTCCAATTTTTGCAGACCCCATTCGCGTCTCGCGGGCGATGTCCAGACTCCTGTGATATGGCATGATTATGTGGGCGTTTTCACTGATATAGAGGTTTGTGTCGGAGGGGAAAAGATTTCTCTCGCGGAGTTCCTCGATTTCACGGATCAATACCGCGGGATCAATGACCATGCCGTTGCCAAGGATGCAGGTCTTGTGATTGTGAAGGATGCCCGAAGGCACGAGGTGCAGTATGGTTTGAATGCCTTTAACAACGAGGGTGTGCCCCGCATTATTCCCTCCCTGAAAACGGGCTATGACATCGGCCTCGCGAGCAAATATGTCAACGATTTTCCCTTTTCCTTCATCGCCCCACTGGGTACCGACGATTATTAAATTTGCCATGGTCCTTCTTCTCCATATTATATTGAGTTAAGATTTCAACCACTGAGCATAAACATCTACATCACTAACCTGGTAACGGATATTATGTTGGGCAGCTCCTTGAGTTTGTTCAGTGTAATTCCGGAAATCGGGCTGTCAGTACTAAGAACGACTAAGGCTTTGCCATCCACCTGCTCGCGCCCGAGATGGAGCCTTGCGATATTTACATTGTCATTTCCAAGAGTTGTGGTTATATTTCCAATGACTCCGGGCCGGTCATAGTTGTATAGCACCAGCATATACCCTTCAGGAATTACATCCAGCATGAACTTGTTGATGCAAACAATCCTCATGTCCTGTCGTCCGAAGATGGTCCCCGCGGCGAATAAATCTTCCTGGTCGGTTTTCACAGTTACGGAAATCATGTTTTTGTAATCCTTAATCTCGCTGCTTTTTGATTCAATGACCTTGATTCCGCGTTCCTCCGCAATTAGCGGGGCGTTGATGTAGTTGACGTTATCATTCATGACGGGCGTAAGAAGACCTTTGAGCAGGGAAATTGTAACAGGGGCAACATTGTGCTCAAGGATGGCCCCGCTATACTCAATTGCGACCTCCCTGATACCTCCCTGAACAAGTTGTGCCTCAAAATTGCCGAGTTTTTCCGCGAGAGTCAGATATGGCTTTATCTGTGCAAGGACCTCCGCGCTGACTGAGGGAAAATTGACGGCATTCTTTATCTCCCCGGTAGTAAGGTAATCAACGATCTGTCGGGCGATGGCAATGGCGACGTTTTTTTGCGCCTCATCCGTCGACGCACCGAGGTGCGGGGTACAGATAAAATTGTCGAGGGAGAGCAGCTTAGTATTTCTGGTGGGTTCTTCCTCGAAAACATCGAGTGCGGCGCCGGCTACGTTTCCCGAAACGAGGGCGTCATGAAGGGCATTTTCATCAATTATCCCACCCCTCGCGCAATTGATGATAAAGACGCCATTTTTCATCTTTGCGAAAGAAGAGGCATCTAACAGCCCCTTTGTTTCAGCCGTCAGAGGGGAATGCACCGAGATAAAATCGGCTTTCTCCAGGACTTCATCGAAGGATGCGGGGGAAACGCCAATTTTTTCAGCAGCCTCACGCGAGATAAACGGATCATAGGCGATCACATTCATTTTAAGGCCCTGAGCCCTGTTAGCCACTATGGAACCAACCCTTCCTATGCCAATGATCCCCAGTATCTTATTTGAGACCTCAGAACCCACGAACCTCTTTTTCTCCCATTTTCCAGCTTTTGTGGAGGTAGTGGCCTGGGGGATTCTTCTGGCGAGAGAAAGCATCATGGCTATGGCGTGCTCCGCAGTGGTAATGGTGTTGCCGCCCGGAGCATTCATGACCACGATACCCTTCTTACTTGCCGCATGGACCGCCACGTTGTCGAGGCCTATCCCTGCCCTGCCTATTACCCTGAGGCGCGCGGCCTTGTCTATCACGTCCTTTGTCACCTTGGTGGCGCTTCTTATGGCAAGGCCATCATAACCCTTTATTATGTCCTTAAGTTTGTCGGGAGTTAGGTCGGTTATTACGTCAACCTCAATGCCAGGAGCGTTTTTGAATATCGAAATTCCATCTTTTGCGAGAGTATCGCTTACCAGAACCTTCTTCATTAATCGATATTATCCTTCCGTGATTATTCTTGTCTGAGCGGGCAACCTGTTTCTTTAAAGGAGATTCACTTTTTGCAGGCACGCGGATTCAAGTCCATCTACGACTGCCCTGACGTCGGATGTCTCCACTGTGGGACCGCACCATAATCGAAATCCGGGAGGGGCATCCTTGTATGAACCCGTATCATGGGCGATGCCTGTTTTGCTCAGGCTGTCGGCAACATCCCTGATAAAATTTCTCTGATCTGCTTTGGACAATGATTGAAACCGACGGTCTGTTATCTTCAGACAGACGGATGTGCTGGATCGAAGCTCTTCAGATCCGGCGAGAAAGTCAACCCAGTGTGTCCGGGATACCCACTCTGTCACCACTTTCAGGTTGGCTGTGCTCCTTTTAATAAGGCCGGGCAGTCCGATTTTCCCGGCCCACGCGAGCGCGTCAAGGTAATCCTCAACACAAAGCATTGACGGGGTGTTGATCGTGTCACCCTTGAAGATGGCCGTGTTAATCCTGCCGCCGATTTTGAGACGGAATATCTTCGGCATTGGCCAGGGGGGATCGTAGGACTCCAGTCTTTCCACGGACCTTGGACTCAGAACCAGTATTCCGTGAGCGGCTTCTCCGCCGAGGCACTTCTGCCATGAATAAGTAAGGACATCCACCTTTGACCAGTTTATGTCCATGGCAAAGACCGCGCTGGTCGCGTCGCAAAAGGTAAGGCCCTGCCTGTCATCAGGTATCCATTCCCAGTCGGGAATTCTTACCCCGCTTGTAGTGCCGTTGGCTACAAATACCACGTCATTCGACCAGTCGATGCCTTTGAGGTCGGGAATTTTCCCGTAATCAGCCTCAAGAATAGTGGGATTGAGCTTTAGCTGATCTTTCACATCTGCTGCCCACTCCTTACTGAAACTCTCCCATACGAGCGCAGTCACAGGTCTGGGACCGAGGAGCGCCCACATGGCACCTTCAAATGTGCCGGTGTCCGAGCCAGGAAGAATCCCAAGCAGGTAATCATCCGGCACGTCGAGGATTTTTCTGCTGTCGGCTATCGCCCTTGCAAGCTTCTCCCTGCCGAGGGCGCTGCGGTGTGAACGACCCAGCGCCGCACTGCTTAACACCTCTACGGTCCACCCCGGCCTCTTGGAGCAGGGCCCGGAACTAAAGTTCGGATTATTCATAATGATGAGCTCACTAACGTATTGATAATCTAATTAACTACCAGAATTGTCGATTCGTGTCCATCCATAAGTGAATTTTTCACCGAATCCCAGCCAGTCGGTTCGGGGAAGGCAATGATATCAGTGCATTTGGACAGATTTGACACTCGGCGCTTATTAATGCAAGGGGTTATGGGTTGCGCAAACATGTCAAATTGGTTAAAGGAAGACTTCATGTGGCCGAAAACAATAAGGTCAGGGGGGGATTGCTGGTGAAAAAGATAAAAACAACCTTTTTCTGTCAGAATTGTGGTCATCAATCCGCAAAGTGGCTTGGAAAATGCCCATCCTGCAGCGAGTGGAATCAGTTTGTCGAAGAGGAGATAAGAGATGTTTTGCCGCAGGGCTCTCAGGAAGCAGGGTTTAATGACGAACCCATCCCCATCGACACGATCATGGCGGATGAAAAGGACCGGCTTCTGACGGGTATTTCCGAGATAGACCGGGTGCTGGGGGGAGGTATAGTAGGCGGTTCCGCCACACTGATAGGGGGTGAGCCCGGGATAGGAAAATCCACGCTGCTCCTGCAGGCCATGCAGAAACTTGCAGAAGGGGGACTGGTGGCACTCTACGTATCGGGTGAAGAATCGGCAAGCCAGATTAAGCTGCGCGGCAGGCGCGTGGGAGCTTCGTCGAAAAACCTGATAGTGCTTGTCGAGGTAGCCCTTGAGAATATTCTGAGGCATATAAGTGAAATAAAACCGGGGATCGTGGTGGTGGATTCAATTCAGACGGTTTATTCGTCAGCGCTTTCGTCCGCACCCGGCAGTGTAAGCCAGATAAGGGAGGCATCCGGGAGACTCATTCTGCAGGCCAAAAAGTCCGGGATTCCATTATTCCTTATAGGTCATGTGACAAAGGAAGGAGCGATAGCCGGTCCGAAGATACTGGAACATATGGTAGATACCGTATTGTATTTTGAGGGGGATTCCGGGCATGCCTTCAGGATAGTAAGAAATGTAAAAAACAGATACGGTCCGACAAATGAAATCGGCGTGTTTGAGATGAGAGAAAGCGGCCTTGCCGAGGTGTCAAATCCGTCGGCTCTTTTCCTGTCGGAACGGCCACAGGGTGCGGCAGGTTCCGTGGTTGTGCCGAGCATGGAGGGCACAAGGCCGGTCCTGGTGGAGATTCAGTCCCTGGTGAGTGAGAATAGCTTTGGCATACCGCGAAGGACGACTATCGGCGTGGATCACAACAGGGTGTCGCTCCTTGCGGCTGTGATGGAGAAGATATGCGGACTTCATCTGGGAAATCAGGACATATTCATTAATGTTGCCGGCGGCGTGAAACTGGACGAGCCGGCAGTGGATCTCGGCATAATATCCTCAATGATGTCAAGCTTTCTCGACAGGGCAATTGATTTCGGCACAGTAGTATGCGGTGAGGTCGGACTGACGGGAGAAGTGCGAGGTGTAGGCCGGATGGACGAGAGAATTAAAGAGGCTTCCCGGATGGGGTTCAGCCGCTGTGTTATGCCCGGTCGCATGACATCTGATGAAATTCTGCCGGATACGGGGATGGCGCGCATCAAAATCGACACTATAAAAAAACTGCAGGAGTATCTCTTTTAATCTGAAAAGCCTCGGAGGCGCGAAAGCTGACCCCGAAAATCAGTTATAAAAATCTGTTACAAAAATCTTGACAATCGATATCAAAAAAGATATTCAGTCCTTTTTGGTTAGCTCAAAGTGTCTTTGGGCCCATAGCTCAGCTGGAAGAGCCACCGGCTCATAACCGGTAGGTCCCTGGTTCGAACCCAGGTGGGCCCACCATTTTAAAAGGGATATGCAGAATATAGAAAAACACACATGGCGGCAGAAACGGTTAGATGATTTCTTTCAGGAAGTGCACCAGGATTTTGGTGCACTTTTTTTTTGCATGCCTGTCTGAAAGGGGAAGGTTTTTGAAAGAGCAGATACTGTTATTAGTTGAACTTCAAAATGTAGATAATGAGATGGAGGAACTGCTGCTAAAGAAGGTGGATTTGCCGGCAGGGATCGCCAGTCTTGATGAGGAACTGGAAGCAATTGCGGAAAAACTGAGGGAAGGTGAACAAAGACTGGATAATCTGAAGGCAGACCATAAGGCAAAAGAAACCATACTCAGAAATGGTATCGAGAATACGAAAAAGGCAAAAAGCCGCCTGCTTGAAGTCAAGACCAATAAAGAGTATGAAGCGACCTTGAAAGAAATTGACGTCATTAGTGAGAAAAGCAGCGAGATCGAGGATGCAATACTCCATTTGCTGGTGGAAATTGACAACGTCAGTGAAGAATTAAAGGCAAATGAGGCACAGGGCAAAACCCGCCGCGCCGGATGTGAAACCGGGAAGAAGAAACTGAAAAAGGAACTGGACTCCATCGGCGCCGCACTGGACGGGGTGCTGAAAAAACGCGAAGCCATAAGAAGTGAAATAAAGGCAAAGTTCCTCAAAAAATTTGATGCCTTAAAGAATCTGAAAAACGGACGAGCAGTTGTTCCTGTGTGGAAGGAGGTCTGCTACGGATGTCACATGAATATTCCTCCCCAGATGTATAACGAATTACAGAGGAATGAGAGCCTGATGTCATGTCCGCACTGTGAGAGGATGATATACTGGGAAAGCAGGGATGACGATGTCTGAAGAAAAAACAGTCAGCCTTTACACAGATGGGGCGTGTCGTGGCAATCCGGGAAATGGAGGAGCCGGGGCAGTAATATTCGATCATAAAGGACGCGAGGTGGCGTCTGCAAAAAGGTTTCTCGGTAAGTGCACAAATAATGAGGCGGAGTATGCCGCCCTCATACTGGGCCTGAAAGAAGCGCTTAAGTTGAAATGTAAAGAAATCAGAATTTTTCTTGATTCAGAGCTGCTGGTACGGCAGATAGGCGGTGTGTACAGGGTTAAGAACAGCAGATTGAAGGAACTTATGAAGGATGTGAGAATACAACTTTCGATGTTTGATGGTTATTCAATAAAACACGTTCTAAGGACGCGGAATACAGTTGCCGACAGGCTGGCAAATGAGGCCATAGATGATGAGATTGACACCGCTTAAACACAGTAAACGGTTGCAGGATATGTTATAGTCAGCGAATGTCAGGGCAGGTTGGATGATCGCGGGTCCGCCGAAGGCGGACCGGAGGAAAGTCCGGGCTCCACAGGGCGGGATGGTCGCTAACAGCGACTGGGGGAGACCCTAAGGAAAGTGCCGCAGAAAATATACCGCCTCGATCTTTTCGGGGTAAGGGTGAAAAGGTGAGGTAAGAGCTCACCAGTTTTCCGGGTGACCGGAAAAGCTTGGTAAACCCCATCCGGAGCAAGACCAAATAGGGAAACGTTTGAGGACGGCCCGTCCGAAGTTTCCGGGTAGGTTGCTTGAGGCAGCAGGCAACTGTTGTCCCAGATGAATGATCATCACTCCTTCAGTGATACCTGAAGGAGGAACAGAACCCGGCTTACAGATCTACCCTGACGTACAAAAATGCAGTCAGCCCTGCAATTAGGTTGACTGCATTTTTCGCTTACAGATTGCTTTGGGCAGTCAGCAATCTGAACTTCCACTGTATCTTCTCACTTGACCCCTTGAGCCCTCGGGCATTTCAGACTGCTACTTACCAAGTCGCTTCTCGGTCTTTAATACGTTGAGT
>CAZINZ010000031.1:17493-24559 GCA_964540715.1 uncultured Syntrophaceae bacterium
GGGCATTTCAGACTGCTACTTACCAAGTCGCTTCTCGGTCTTTAATACGTTGAGTGTTGTTTCAATAACTGTATCTGAAATGAGAGAAATACTGTTGATGCCGCATTCAACGAGGAACTCCGCAAACTCGGGATAATCGCTTGGTGCCTGCCCGCAGATGCCGATCTTCTTGCCCATCTTGTTCGCCTTGGTTATTGCTTCCCGGATGAGGGTTGTAACTGCCTTATTCCGCTCGTCAAAGATGTGAGATATCAGGGCGGAATCTCTGTCAAGCCCCAGCGTGAGCTGTGTAAGATCGTTTGATCCGATGGAAAATCCGTCGAAGATCTCGCCGAATTCCTCAATAAGGATGACATTGCTCGGTATTTCGACCATCATATAGAGTTCGAGGCCGTTTTCTCCCTGGACAATGCCATTCTGTGCCAGGACATCAACAACTTTTTTTGCTTCATCTATCGTTCTGCAGAAGGGGACCATCAGTTTCACATTATTGAGGCCCATCTCATTTCGAACTTTTTTCATCGCCTTGCATTCGAGGACGAACCCGTCCCTGTAACGATCATCGTAATAGCGCGACGCGCCCCTGAATCCTATCATGGGATTTTCTTCATCTTCTTCAAAGAATTGCCCGCCGATCAGATTCGCGTATTCATTACTCTTGAAGTCGCTCATCCTGACAATTACATCATTGGGATAGAAGGCGGCGCCTATCTTTGCGACGCCCTGGGCCAGTTTATCCACGAAGAAATCGGCCTTGTTTTCATATCCCAGAGTGAGATTCTCTATTTGTTCTTTTGCCTTTGGGTCCTCAACCTTGTCAGGCTGTATCAGGGCCATCGGGTGTATCTGTATGAAATTGCTGATGATAAACTCCAGTCTTGCCAGTCCGACGCCGTCGTTGGGAATGGATGCAACGTCAAAGGCGATATCCGGATTGCCGACATTCATCATGATATCGGTTTTCGGACGTTCTATGCTCTCCAGATTGATTCTTTTGACATCATATTTCAGGATGCCCTCATAAACATTTCCTACTTCCCCTTCGGCGCATGACGCCGTTACCTCGCTGACGCCTTTCAGCTTTTCCGTTCCGTCTCCAGTGCCCACTATGCAGGGAACTCCCAGTTCTCTGCTGATAATAGCGGCGTGGCAGGTCCTGCCGCCCTTGTTTGTGATGATGGCGGCGGCAATCTTCATAATTGGTTCCCAGTCGGGATCTGTCATGTCGGTGATAAGGATTTCCCCCTTCTTGAAATCTTTAATATCATTGACGTTCGCTATGATATGCGCGGGTCCCGCGCCGATCCTTGAGCCCACAGCCGTTCCTGTAACGAGGAGATTTCCTGACTCAGAAAGCTTGTAACTTTCGAGGACATTTACATCTCTTTGAGACTGGACGGTTTCGGGTCGGGCCTGCAGGATAAACATCTCGCCGGTATTTCCGTCTTTCCCCCATTCGATATCCATGGGTTTGAAGAAGCCGGCCTTTTCCGAGTAATGGTCTTCTATGATGATGGTCCACCGTGCAAGAGTAAGTATCTCGTCCTCTGAGATACAGAATTGTTTCCTCTCGTCTTCCGCGACCGGAATAATCTCTACGGGGTCCTCTTTCCCGGATGCATAGACCATTTTTACTTCTTTTGTCCCGAGTTTTTTCTGGAGGATGGGCTTGTATCCTGTTTTGAGCGTAGGTTTGAACACATAAAACTCGTCGGGGTTGACTGTGCCCTGGACAACCAGTTCGCCAAGGCCGTAAGACCCGGTGAGAAGGACGGCATCTCTGAATCCCGATTCCGTGTCGATCGAGAAGATAACGCCGGAGGCCGCAAGATCAGAACGCACCATTTTCTGGACCCCTATGGAGAGAGCGACCGACATATGGTCAAAGCCCTTGTCCTCCCGGTATGATATGGCCCTGTTGGTAAAGAGAGACGCGAAGCATCTCTTACATGCATCGATCAGGGCCGCTTCTCCCCTGATATTCAGGTATGTCTCCTGCTGCCCTGCAAAGCTCGCATCGGGCAAATCTTCGGCTGTTGCGGAACTTCGCACAGCCACGTCGGTATCTTTCTCATACTCCTCACAGAGTTTTTTATAGGCGCCAACAATCGCCCGGTTGAGGTCATCAGGAATCTCGGCGTTATAGATAAGAGCCCGGAGCTTTTCACCTTTTTCGCTAAGGTTATGCATGTCGTGCGTATCCAGATCAGAAAGAATGGCCGCCATCTCGTCAGCTATGCCGGCAGAATCGAGCAGGTATCTGTACGCGTAGGCGGTGACAGCGAAGCCGTCCGGTATGTTGACGCCTTTTGCGGTAAGCTCCCTGATCATTTCACCGAGAGACGCGTTCTTGCCTCCTACCTGGGGGATGTCATCCAGTTCTGTTTCATTAAACCACAGTACAAGTTTATCGGTTTTCATGCGATGCCTCCTCTATCGGGTACCGTATTTTTGAGAACAAATCTACGTAACAAGTCTGTCTTTTTAAGTCAATCTCAAATTAAAATGAGATCACGTTCGATTTATTTGCAAATTTTATTTAAAGCCCCTGTCCCTCATAATATCTTCAGCGGCTTTAAGATCATCAAGAGTATTGATTCCCATGGCTTCGGAGGGGTCATCAATTATAAACGATCCGGCCTTGCGGTTTTCACGGCTGGCGATCTCGATGATGTCGGTAAAGTAATACTCGCCCTGGGCATTTTTATTGTCTATCTTTCTTACGGCTTCGAAAAGGAAGGTATTATCAGCGCAGTATATACCTGTGTTTATTTCCCTTATCGCCTTTTCCTTTGTGCTGGCGTCACGGGCCTCGACGATTCTCAGGATCTCTCCTCCTTCATTCTTAACGACCCTTCCATAACTTCCGGGATTATCGGGAAGGGCGGTCATGACGGTTATGGCGGAGCCGGTTGATCGGTGGTTGTCGAGCAGGCCTTCAGTCGTGGAGGGAAGAAGAAGCGGCACGTCCCCGCAAAGTATAAGCGTATCTCCCTCGAAATCACGCAGGGCGTCCCCTGCCTTGAGTACCGCGTGGGCGGTGCCCATCTGCATTTCCTGAAAGGCATAGATAAGATCCCCGCCCTTCATGGTCTCTTCGACCAGATCCGACTGATGTCCTGTTACAACGACGGTTTTTTCTGAGCCGACGGACCGCGCGAGCTCGACGACATACCATAACATGGGTCTCCCGCAAATTGGGTGCAAAACCTTTGCCAGATCGGATTTCATCCTTGTACCCCTGCCGGCGGCCAGGATAACGGTTGCCAGAGCGCTATTATTCATATGCTTGCCTTTCTAAGTGAGCAGGTTCATGCCGGGAGGAAGCACTACCAGTACTTCCCGGATCAGTTTCATGTCGGCATCCTCTATGACGAAAAGGATGGGGCCATACTTAAGGCTATCGCTTCTCACCGGGACTCTTCCCATTTTGTGTAATATAAATCCTCCAAGGGTTTCATAGTCCCCCTGCGGTATATCAACGGGTATCAGATTGCGCACGGTGTCTATCTTGGTCTGCGCGTTAAAGAGATATTTCCCGGTGCCTGCCTTCCGGTACAATACAGCGCCGTCACTGTGGTATTCATCCTCAATCTCACCTACAATTTCTTCCAGGATATCTTCAATGGTTACAATGCCAACGGCCCCACCATATTCGTCAACGATGACGGCCATGTGCTCTCTCTTTTTCTGCAATTCAAGAAAAAGCTCCTTAGCCGGTTTTGTTTCAGGGACGTACAGGACGTTTTTTCTCGTGCAGTTTTCAACGAGAATTTCATCCGGGGAGAGAAGATTCAGATCTTTTCTGTAGATCGCCTCCAGGATGTCAAAGGAATGCAGTATGCCGATAATGTCGAACACCTTTTCACTGTAAACGGGTATATGAGAGTAACCCTTTTCGGCGATGACCCGGGCAGCCTCTCTCAGGGTGGTATTAACCGACAATAGGGTCACATTGGATAGGGGAACCATAATCTGTTCCGCTGTGGAGTCGGAAAAGTCAAAGACCCGCTGTATCATTTCTTTTTCCGACTTCATTATGTCCCCACTGTTCTTCTCATCCTGCAGGAGTGACTCAAGCCCGTTTTTTGTTATATATGAAGAATACACGAGGTCTTTCTCTCTTGAGAATGCGTAAACCACTCTTCGAGAGATCCTGGACAGGACAAAGACAACAGGATAAAAAATCCATGAGGAAATCCATATGAACCAGGAAACTCTTGGGGCCAGAAGATCCGCGTGCTGCTGAAAGATGCTTTTTGGTATGACCTCGCCCACGATAAGGATGAGAGGTATCATGACTGCTATGGATAGCAGTGCGCCCATTTCGGGTCCGAAGAGGGATATGAACATGGCGGTGGTGATAGCGGTATTGCAGACGGCGCAAAGATTCGTGCCGGTCAGAGTCGCTGACAGAAACCATTCCGGTTTTTCCATCAGCTTCAACGCCATGGCCGCGGAACGTGAACCGGCCTTTGCCTTTTGTCTCACCATGTTGATGTCACAGGAGACCAGGGCGATTTCTCCTCCGGAGAATATTCCTTCGAGGAACAAAAGTATAACGACGGGGAAGAAAAACAGGAGATCAGGCATCGCGCGGGTCCTCCCTCTTCGTGACCCTTATGGTCAGTATCCGGGCCTTGGAAATTTTTTCCACCCTGAAGACGTAGTTATCCACGGACACCTCTTCACCCTCCGCGGGAAGTTTTCCAAACAGGTGAAACACAAAACCTCCCGCAGTGTCAAAGTCTTCCGTTGAGACAGGAATTTTCACAAGCCTGCCGAAGTCTTCGAGATCCATCATCCCTGAAACCATAAAAGCGTTTTCACTGATCCTGCGAAACATTTCACCTGTGTCTGCTTGATCATCATAAATATCCACGAAAAGATTCTGGAGGATATCATTCAGGGTTACAAGTCCGGCCACACCCCCATACTCATCAACCACCATGGCCATCTGGAGTCTTCTTGCCTGAAAGTCCCGGAGCATCTCGTCCGCCCTTTTTTCCAGGGGAACAAAGAAGGGCTTTCTGAGAAGATGGTGCCAGTCGACATTCCTGTGCCCCCCCGCTATCTGGGCCAGCAGGTGTTTTGAGTGCAGAATGCCCAGGATATTGTCTTTGTCTGTTCCATAGACGGGTATTCTTGATGCGCGCTCCTTAATGATTTCCCGCTCCACCTCCTGTATATTCATGGACATCGGGAGACAGAACATGTCAACTCGCGGAATCATCATGTCCGATACTCTGGTGTCGGTAAGCTCAAAGACTCTGTGGATCAGGTCCTTCTGGGATTCATCGAGGGCTCCTTCCTGATGGCCCGCGTCAACCAGGGCCTTGAATTTGTCTTCGGTCAGAGACTTTTTCTCTGGTGAATTGCCCCTGCCGAAGAGTGATACAAATATGTCCGATATTTTTTCAAGAGACCAGGCCATTGGGCGCAGCAATCCGGAGATCAGGGCCAGCGGCAGTGCAACGGCGCTGGAAAACCGTATTGGATGGGTGACCGCAAAGGTCTTTGGTATCGCCTCGCAGAAGACAACGAGGGTGATGCTTGCGACGGCTATTGCCATCCATTTACCGTCGGTTCCAAAGATATAGATAAAGACGGAAGTCGTCAGGGCGGCGATTGCGACATTAATGGATTCGTTACCTGCGATAATGGTGACAAGAAGTCTCCTGGGGCGTTTCAGCAGTTCCCTGACGGATGCTGAAAAGGGAATCTTTTCCTCCTTCATCTTGTGAAGATGCAGGGGAGTCAGGGAAAATACAGACGCCTCGGAACCCGAAAAAAATCCCGACAGGACGAGAAGGACAGCCAATAAGATCAGCTTAAAGATAAGGTCGTATTCCAATGGATTTAATAAACTTTCATAAATAGGATTAATCCGGGATTGCCACGTCGAAGAGTCACCTCCTTTCCGCACCGGAGGCAAAAGAAGAAGACAAGGCAATCGAACCTTTTAATTGTCTGTAGATTATCCTTACATTTAGAAAAAGTCAACATATCAGGAGGCCTTTGAGAAAGGAGATGATTGCGTGCGGGTGTGTTTGATGGTGTTAATTTATTGACAAAAATGGAGCTATGGGTAACAAACAGGGTAATCGTTGGTCGCGCGCAGCGTTGGAGAGAGCCAGATGGAAAAATTCAGGATCGTTTCAGGATTCAAACCTGAAGGGGATCAACCCCGGGCGATAGAAGGACTTGTGGAGGGTGTTGAGAACGGACTGAAACATCAGACACTCCTCGGGGTTACCGGCTCCGGCAAGACCTTTACTATCGCGAATGTTATCGAGGCGACGCAGAAGACTTCCCTGGTCATCGCCCACAACAAGACCCTGGCGGCGCAACTCTACAATGAGTTCATGACGCTTTTTCCGCATAACGCTGTTGAGTATTTTGTCAGTTATTACGACTATTACCAGCCCGAAGCCTACATGCCGACCACGGATACCTATATTGAGAAAGATTCCTCCATAAACGACAGGATAGACAAGATGCGCCATTCGGCCACCCGTTCGCTGCTCGAGAGGAGGGATGTGATAGTTGTGGCCAGTGTGTCATGCATATACGGGATAGGCGCGCCGGACAAATATGCCGACATGCAGATACTCCTCGAAGAAAATATGGAGGTCGGAAGAGACCATTTTCTTAGAAGACTGGTGGAGATACAGTATGAACGCAACGACATAGATTTTCATCGAGGCTCATTTCGCGTTCGTGGTGATGTGGTGGAGATATTTCCTTCATACGAAGAAGAACGGGCGATAAGGGTGGACTTTTTCGGGGATGTTATTGAATCCATATCTCTCGTGGATCCGCTCCGGGGAAAGATGATTAGCAGGCTCAGCAGGACCGCCATATACCCGTCAAGCCACTATGTGACCACGAGGGACACCCTGGCAAAGGCCATCGTCGCGATAAGGGACGAACTGGCGTCGCGTCTTGACGACCTGAAATCCCGGGACAGACTACTCGAGGCGCAGCGCCTTGAACAGAGGACGATGTTCGACCTCGAGATGATGGAGGAGATGGGATACTGCCAGGGAATAGAAAATTATTCCCG
>CAZINZ010000031.1:24659-29871 GCA_964540715.1 uncultured Syntrophaceae bacterium
ACCGGACTTATGGACCCGGAGATTGTGATCAGACCGGTCGCCGGCCAGGTGGATGATCTGTTCGGCGAGATCAACAAGAGGGCCGGACAGGGGGATCGCGTACTCGTAACCACGCTGACAAAGAGGATGGCGGAGAATCTCACGGAGCATTATCACGATCTCGGAATGAAGGTGGCGTACCTGCACTCTGACATCAAGACCCTCGACCGGGTCGCGATTATCAGGGATCTTCGGCTGGGCAGGTATGACGCCCTCATAGGGATAAATCTGCTCAGAGAAGGGCTCGATATCCCGGAGGTTTCCCTCGTAGCGATCCTTGACGCGGACAAGGAGGGATTCCTGCGTTCAGAGCGAGCGCTTATACAGACGAGCGGACGGACGGCGAGAAACGTAAAAGGCCAGGTCGTAATGTACGCGGACAGGATAACGGGGGCAATCCAGGCATGTCTTGATGAGACCAGGAGAAGACGGCGGATACAAAAGCAGTTTAATGAGGAAAACAATATCACCCCGGAATCCGTCAAAAAAGAGATAACCGATATCCTGGGCTCCGTCTATGAAGCGGATTATGTTACTGTCAGCGTCGAGGAGAAGCTGGAGGCGTATATGTCCGGAGATGTTCCCGCCATGATAAAAAAGCTCAAAGCAGAGATGAAGCGGGCGGCCAAGGACCTCGATTTTGAAAGAGCGGCAAAGATCAGAGACGAGATCAGTGAACTGTCGAGGATAGAGACGGAGATCGGTTTGTGGAAATAAGGAACCAGCCGTACCCGGGTGAGATGATGCTGCAGGAAAAGATAAAAACAGCCCCCGGTTGCCCGGGTGTTTATCTCATGAAGGACAGGGATGGCAGGGTCATCTACGTCGGAAAGGCAAAGAATCTTCATGCCCGGGTGCGTTCATATTTCGGGGGAACGGATTCAAGGAGGATGATTCCTTTTCTGGTTTCCAGAATAAAGGATATGGAATTTATCGTCACCGATACGGAAAAGGAGGCGCTGATCCTTGAAAACAGCCTGATAAAAAAGCACAGGCCGAGGTACAATATCAATCTGAGAGATGACAAAAATTTTTACAGCATAAGGATAGACACAGCGGAAGCCTTCCCCCGCTTCGAGCTGGTGAGACGCGTGAAAAAGGACGGGGCCAGATATTTCGGGCCATATTCATCGAGCGCTTCGGTGAAGGAGACGTTTTATTATCTGCACCGCATATTTCCCCTCCGGACATGCCGGGACCTGGAATTCAAGACGAGAAAGAGACCCTGCATGGAGTTTCAGATAAAGAGGTGTCTCGCCCCCTGCTGCGGCCTTGTTGCAGATAGAGATTACCGGAAGATTGTGGAAGATGCGGTTCTTTTTATAGAAGGGCGCGCCGGAAAACTTGCGCGGCAGCTGCGGTCGCAAATGGACAGGGCCGCGGAAGGGTTGGATTTTGAGGAAGCGGCACGGATAAGAGACAGGATCGGCGCGATTGAGACAACACTGGAAAGGCAGCGGATGGTGTCCGCGTCCTTCAAAGATCAGGATGTCTTCGGTATTTACAGGGAGGGGAACAGGATTCAGGTCTACGCCATCCATGTAAGAAGTGGGGCCGTAATCGGGCAGAGGAGGTTTCCCCCCCTGAAAACAGAAATGGAATCGTCCGGGGCGCTGTCGTCCCTTCTGAAGCAATACTACAACGCGGGCGTAACCGTGCCCGGTGAGATTATCGTTCCCGAACATATGGAAGACGCGCGGATCATCGAACAATGGCTCGCGGAAAAGAGAGGAGGAAAGGTCTCGGTTGTCGTCCCACGAAGGGGGGACAGAAGGGCGCTCCTCGCGATGGCGCAGTCCAACGCCGAGGCCGCGTTGATGGCTGAGAAAAAACTGGAGGCGGATAATGAAGGAACCCTTGAGACTCTCGCGGAATGCCTCCTGCTGAAAAAGATGCCATGCCGGATAGAGTGTTTTGACATATCCAATATCGGCGGAAAATACGCAGTCGGCTCAATGGTTTCCTTCAGCCGGGGTGTTCCGGAGAAATCTCGCTACAGGCGATTCAGGATAAAGACAAAGGAAGATGCCGACGACTACGGGATGATGCGCGAGGTGCTGGAAAGACGTTACAGCGGGAAAGGAGATATCCCCGATCTGATCGTTGTCGACGGTGGAAAGGGGCAGCTTGGCGTCGCCCTTTCCGTGCTTCGCGGACTGGGGGTGGAAGAAGTGGATGTCGTCGGTCTCGCGAAGGAATCGAGCGCGTTCCCGACAGGAGGGGCATCCGCGGTTTCCCGGGATCGGGACAGGGTGTATCTGCCGAACCGGAAGAATCCTCTTTATCTTGACAAACATCAACAGGCGCTACTACTCCTTCAGAGGGTCAGAGACGAGGCCCATCGTTTCGCGGTAGGCTACCACCGCAAGGTTAAGGAAAAGGAGGATTTTCGTTCCGTGCTGGACAACATTACCGGAATCGGCAGGGTCGGAAAGAACGCGCTGCTCACCCATTTTCTGGAAATGGATAATATAGCGAACGCGTCACAAAAAGAGCTTGAAGACGTTCCGGGGATAGGGAAAAGCATTGCGCACAGAATCTTCGAATATTTCCATTAAGTAGGGACACTTCCCTGTTTAAATTCGTCTGTCATTTCGAGTAGCGTGCCCCCTCTGCGCGGCACAGAGACCCCGCGCTACGCTGCCTGTCATTCCCGCGGAGGCGGGAATCCAGAGGGGAATGAGCAAAAAACTGGATTCCCGATCCCCGATCAAAGTCGGGGACGGTCGGGAATGATAAGTTACTTGGAAGTCAGTTTTCTCTGCTCATAAAAATTACAGTTCCTCTTCCATCCTTTCGAGCAGCGGAGGAAAAGTTCCGGGGTCCAGCGCCGATATGGGAATCGCGTCGAATCTGCGGCACAGGTTGTCGAGCATATCCTTGTCCGGAAAGATGTCCACCTTGTTGAATACGCGCATGCACTTTTTTGTCTTAAGATCGAGTTCCTCAAGGATTCTTTCCACCGCGAGTATCTGCTGTTCAAATCCGGGATTGCTCACGTCGATGACATGGATGAGCAGGTTTGCCTCATCCAGTTCCTCCAGCGTTGCGCGGAAGGCGGATGCAAGTTCCTTCGGGAGATCCCGGATGAATCCCACCGTGTCCGTTATAATAGCCTCTCTGTCGCGCGGGAACCGGAGGCGTGAACTCTTCGGGTCGAGCGTAGCGAAGAGGAGATTTTCCGTCAGGACGCTGCTCTGCGTAAGCGCGTTGAGGAGTGTGGATTTACCCGTGTTGGTATAGCCGATGATAGAGATGACGGGCAGGTCTCTTTTCTGTCTGAGCCGACGTCGCTGAACCCTTCCCTTCTGTATGCCTTTCAGTTCCTTTTTCAGGCGGCCGATCCTGTCCCTCGCCCTGCGCCGGTTGATCTCGAGCTTTGTCTCTCCGGGGCCGGTGCCCCCAATTCCTCCGGTGAGACGGGACATGGCCGTGTTCTTCGTCGCGAGCCGTGGAAGGAGGTACTGCATCTGCGCAAGCTCGACCTGTATCTTACCCTCGCGGCTGTGGGCGCGACGGGCGAAGATGTCCAGTATCAGCTGCGTCCGGTCTATCACCTTCAGCTCGGTGAAATCTGTGATGGATCGAACCTGCGCGGGGGAGAGTTCATGGTCGAAGAGCAGCAGGTTGGCGCCGATCTGGAGGGCCCTGATGACGATATCGGAGAGCTTCCCCCTGCCCATGAGGTACTTTGGGTCGTACCGGTGTCTGTGCTGAATGACTGAATCAAAGACTTCAACGCTGGATGATCGGGCAAGTTCTCTAAGTTCTGTCATCGATCCCTCGCTGTCGAACATGGGGTCTGTCTCGACGCGTATCAGGATGGCCCGCTCGGCGGAGTCGACCCTTCTGAGTCCTTGCCTCCGGGCGAACTGTTCATCCAGGGCCTGTATGAACTCGGAAAAATTGAGATCTGACGCGGAGACTTGGACAGAATCCATCAGGAGCCAGTATTCACCACCTGGATTTTCGGGGATCAGATGCGCCGCGTGCATCGGACCTGGTAATCCGCTTTCCTCGACCTCGATGGCCGCAATCAGGTCGAGACGAAGGAGGGCGAGGTCGGTCAGGTCGTCATCTGTCAGTCCCTCGCCGCCGGGATGGGTGTGGATGAGGCGCAGACCCTTCAGTCGCGTAGCGGATGACCGGAACCCTCCGAGATCCGGTATGACGATCTGACGGTGATCTCCGATGATCACATACAGTATCTCACCGCGGCGGCTGACGATGATGCCTGTCTGTCGGTTCAGACGGCGCGAGATGCCGGCAAGCTCCCTTGCCAGATCATGGGTTACAATCCGCTCCGGGGGGATTCTCCTCCGGTAGAGCCGGAGGATGTCGCCGATATCACCCGCCTTCAGCCCCGCTATATTGCCGTGGATTTTCATGGGGTCAAACCTCCACTGTTGACAACAGCTACCCATCCTGCTAATGTTTCTATCATGGCAAGACCTCTCCGCATAGAATTTCCTGAAGCTTGGTATCATATCACCTGTCGTGGGAATGAAAAAAGAAATATATTCACCGATGATCATGACCGGATCAGGTTTCTGGAGATACTTGCCGGCAACATCAAGCTCTACGGCATAGAGGTTCATGCTTACGCGCTGATGGGAAACCACTTTCATCTTCTCGTGATGACCCCGGAGGCAAATCTCGGGGTTTTCATGCAACGCTTTAATACCTCTTACACGGTTTTTTACAACCGCCGGTACAAAAGAAGCGGACACCTTTATCAGGGCAGGTATAAGGCCATACTGATTGACGCGGACCAGTATCTCCTGGAGCTCAGCCGCTATATTCACCTGAATCCCGTAAGGATCAAAAAGTATTCAGCTCTTGGCATAAATGAAAAAAGGGAAATAATAACCGCCTATCCGTGGAGCAGCTACAGGGGGTATATCGATCCGCGATATCAGGAGCCTTTTGTCACATACTCTATGATAGGCGCCATGTTTGATGAAGGCGGCGATGGTGATTGCTATGGGCGATACGAAGAATTTGTGATGTCCGGCATCGTGGAGGACATGAGCCATAACGTCTGGTCAGAGGTAAGGGGCAGTACGATACTGGGATCGGAAAGATTTATTGGCAGGATCTATGAACAATTTCTATCAAAGAGAAAGATGAACAAAAAAGAGCTTCCGGGGTTGCGGGATCTGCAGGGCAGGCA
>CAZINZ010000032.1:0-6262 GCA_964540715.1 uncultured Syntrophaceae bacterium
AGGTATGTGATAATTCTAAAACAGTAGTTAGGCACGAATTGGTGAATATTAAAAAAATTTATTCGATGAAAATCGAATCTTGCAAATAAAATGGCGGAAGTGCATGGGAATCGAACCCAGATACCGAGAAATAATCACCTTTAATAACAATACTCTAAGCTAACAAAAAATATCCCGGGGGACAGTTGGGGGACATTAAAGATTTCTTCCTGAAATCATCGATTCTTCAACCACCCAAGACATGCTACATTTCAACTCATAATAAAAACAATTCCGATCACAAATAAACATCAATAACACACCCTAATTAAAAATTTATATTTCATTGACATACAAGACGACTCTTTTTATTAGAATTATTTAATAAAAAATTAATAACTTATTAAAATAATAGAAGCAATACTGTAAGAAATTAGAATATGTAACAGATGTTTATGATAAATACTGGGAAAATGAGTCTAATAAGTCTAATAAATTCTTGATTTATCTTGGCAATGAGCTATAAAAACAAACTACTCTATAAACACTGTTATATTTTACTTGCAAATTGTTAAATTATAGCTTAACTAATATATGAAAACAGCCGATGCCATAAAAGAAGAAACCAAGATTGAATTTAAACTTCAACCGATTCGAAAAGAATATGGGTCAGTTATAAATAATATTTATTATGTAATAGAGAATAAGAGATGTCTTGTGCTAGAAAAGTTTAAAGAATTGAGCACGGATGAGAAGGATCGTATAATTGATTTAATAAGTCGTATGGCTACTCATAAAGAACTTAGATCTCCGATTATTATAAACCACTTAAAGGGTTATGACTATGGGGAAATTCGCCCCAAACCAAGTCGTTTTTTCTTCTTTCAAAAATTTGGTTCCAATATAATCTTTTTTGATTATGTTTTAAAGAAGAGAGATTCATTTAAGGACTCCTTTTACAAAAAATTGAAAAAAAAGAAAGACAGATATGAAAGAGCATTCGAAGAATATCTTGGATGAAATAGATGAATTATTTGTTAAACCTCCGTCCGCAAATCGGAAAGCATGGGGAATCATAAACGAATTTTATCATCTGATTCTTACCCACATGGAAGAACAAAATATTACAAAAGCCGAATTAGCGAAGAAGCTTGGTAGGTCGAGATCTGCGATTTCTCAAATGTTTAATAAAACGCCTAATATTACTGTGCGGAAAATGGTTGAGATTGCTGATTCTATTGGCTTGGATATTGATATAGTGTCGAGCTGTGTAAAAAAAGAAATGGGCAGAGAAACTGCGCAATCATATACCATAGTTCGTGTAAGCAACGATTTTTTTTCAAAAAAGATTATTGGCAAACCAATGTCAAAGCTCAAAGGAAATGAAGAGCTTAATTACATGTCTTGCATTAATGCAAATTTTCCTAAAAGCAATGAATTACCTCATTAAGGTAAAGGTAAATGACGAACAAGGAATTAAAAGAAACATCAAAGACCGTTGAATTTAAAATCATTGATATTGAAATAAAAAGTTTTTCAGAAACGGATTATAAGGAATATGGATTAGAGGAATCTGATACAAAAGAAGGGGGTTGTTATGTAGGTTTCAATCTTATCATCGATGATAAAAAAGGAATAATTATTTTACCGATCTTGGCAGAGTTTTTCTCTAACACAGAGAAAAAGGATAAATTATTTTCGATAGAAACTGTTCACAAATTTAAGTTAAAAGATTTCAAAGGGCTATTTAAAAAAAATAAAGAAAATCAATTCAATATCCCTGATAGCTTGCTAAACCATCTTATAGGTATTGCAATAGGTGGAACACGTGGGATGATTGCAGCGTCAACAAAAAACCCAAAATATAAAAAGATCATTCTTCCTTTAGTTATTACTTCTCAATTATTGGATACCTACAAAAACAAACTAAAATAGATTCTTAATAAACATATTTAAATCGATTTGTATCATTAAAGCCAAAGTCTAGGATAACGGGACCAAATCCTTGCTTGGCTTGTTAGAGCTATCGCATTAGCACCACAATTCAAATGGTAATTTTCAGTTTACTTTTCAAGTAGTATGCACAGACTTGTAGGTGTAGCGCACAATACTTCCGCAAGAGATCTGTTCAACATCCACCAGATTTTCATGAACCATCATTATGAGCACGAAAACCAACACCCTTTTCCCAGAGTCTCAAGGATCGCCTACCCTCTCCCCTATTAAAAGACCCATGTAGCTGGAAAATAAAGAATATCGGAAATGCTATCCTGATATGGCGTCCGCCATACTAAGAACAAGATCAAAGGCTTTGTCCAGATTAAACGAAGCGAAATCCTTGGGGCGTAAAACCGGCTTTAACTGTGCTTTTAGTTGTCGATCAAGCTCAAGTTCCTTCTCTGTAGAAATATCAACAGAATCATTGCCCGGCACGAGAATTTTTGTTCTTACCATATCGATAAAATCGGGATCATGTGTATTGAGCCCTTTCTTGTTAACGGCGTGGAAAAGGTCGAAGAAGTCCCGGATTGCGGGTTCTCTTCTGGTCAGGGCTGCACGGAACTTTTCCGCATATATTTCTCCCAGAGCCATGGCATTGAGAGTAAACTCAGGTAACAACGGTTGAAGACTGAAGGGATTTATTGCCACGGTGCGCGCTGTCCCGGATTCCGCGGGGATGAGCAACGGTTCACGCAGTCCGACCTCAATTTTTATCCTTTCATATTTATCGATGACTACCGACAGGTATTCAAGGTGCCCTATATATTGCCGGGACTCGTTGTGCCCTTCGAACGTTCCCGAAATAATCGCTCCGGGAACCGTATTGTGCAATTCATCTAAAATCCCCTTTACCGGTTCAATGGCAGCCCGTCTCTGAGCTCTGGTTATGCTAACAGGAACTGAAACGATGAAGTCCAGATCCTCGCTTAATCGGTTGAAATCGACGTAAACTTTGGAAAGGCAGGTCCCTCCCTTGAAAACAAGGGGTGTATCTTTACTGAATAGGTGTTGCAGGATCAATGAGCAGTAGTAATCCTTTTCAATCAGCATTGCGGTAAATCCGGTAGCAGACTCCGAATGCTTTAAAGATTCCCTAAAAACATCTCGATCTGTAATGTGAGGATGGGGAAATTTCAGACTATCCATTCACGATTACCCCCCATTTTCGATTAACGGTCCCTTTGGCCGGTCTCTCCGGGATCCAGGGAATGAGAGCCTTTGAATCACTGAGCTTGCGCTGAAGTTCTGTGAGGGTTTTAGGGTTTTGCAAAAGAGAATCGAAAAAGTATCCTATTCGCCGGGCTGTCGCCTGGTTTCCGTATTGCCCGGTCACCTCGACGAGTTCTGTTTCAAGATTCAAATCTCCGTCAATTTCTTTTCTGATCCAATCGTATCCACGGGGCAGGCTATTGAAACGCGACCAGTCATAAACGGCATCCATTAGGGTTCTGGCTTTTGAAGAATAGATGATTTCAGCACCCTCGCGGGTACGGAGAATATTGACAGCTCCAAGGCGGGCATCGTCAATTTTTATGAACTGAAACACCAGGCTTCCTATCGTGCGACTTCCTGAAATACGGTTATTGTAAACGTAGGTAACTGTCGGAATCTGGTCAACGAGACCATAGAAATTGAAGGCGGTTGGTCCACATATCTGATATGTGCCACCCCCTTCTTCCATGAGCTTTTGAAGGACCAAGGCAATGCCCGGGCTGTATGTGCCGCCGGCAGGGATGCGCGGCGGGACAAGGTATATGCCACGCTTGAGCCTGACAATCCATCCCGAATCTGACAAACGACGAAGCAGGTCGCGTTCCTGTGATCCCGTGATGCCCAACACGGGGGAAAGTTCTCCGGTCTGGACAATGTCTTTCTTTTTAAGCTGGGTATAGGCGAAGAACCTTGATGAAAGGTTTCCCAGCCCCGGCCCTTGTTGTTTCATGATATTTCCTTTAAATGGGCTTAGAACCCACTATCAAGAAATAAAATAAATATCAAGCATATTGTTCAAAAAGTTGGTTCTGATTTTGCTCTTTGCTTTAAGAAAATACGCAATTGAAGATTGAAAGGATGTGTTTGAAAATTTGGCGGAAGTGCATGGGAATCGAACCCAGATACCGAGAAATAATCACCTTTAATAACAATACTCTAAGCTAACAAAAAATATCCCGGGGGACAGTTGGGGGACACTGAAGATTCCTTACTGTGGTCTATAAAATCAATCGGGATCGAGTTATCGTATATTTCTTTTCGTAAACAGTAACGATCAAATAAAAGGGCTCTGTTGTCCCATTTTTTGTTTTTCTGCCCCCTGATCCCTGCCCCCTGATCCACCAACTATGGCACGCATGCCACAATTGGGGCTCCGATGCCATACCATTAAGATGCAATTCAGCCTACCACTTAAAACATATTCTTAAGATAATTAATCAATTCAGCATGATAAAAAGAACGCACCGCTGGCACGCTGTATGCAATAACACAAATCAAGCGTGTACAACATCACTAGTTAGGCTTTAAGCAGTTCACGCTATAAATCCATAACGAAAGGAGGTGAAAAAATTATGGCAGTCGAAAAAGCAATCGCATCTTCGAGTTTGGTAGAAGTGGTCGACAGGATTCTTGATAAGGGTGTTGTCGTCGACGCGTGGGTCAGGGTATCCCTCGTAGGCATCGAGCTGCTCGCCATTGAGGCGAGAGTGACGGTAGCCGGTGTTGAGACATTCCTGAAATATGCCGAGGCAATCGGTCTAACCGCAACCGCGTAGTAAAATGTTGCAAAAACTGAAGGGAGATTGGCAGATATCCTTGAGGGTGTAGAGGCGTACGAAGTGCCCCTCTGCTAAAAGGATAACAGCTAACAGTAAGAACCCGAGCATATCTGACATCTCTTCAAGTTACTCAGGAGAACCGCAAGTAAACCTGACAATACTCCCTTCCCGAGTCTATTGTCCGATTTATTCGCGGTTTTTTTACAATAAGAGGTGAAAAAATGACGGTTGGAAATGATTTACGGGCATTGGCCAACAGCATTATCGATTCATACGAAATGCGCGTCAAGACAGTCGGCGCTTTGATGAATCAGGCCAATCAATTACTGGGAAGTTTCCAATTAGAAATCGAAGATATGACGGCCTGCCTCAGGGACAACCTCGCGAAATCTGAAAGCCTGAGAAAAAAGGACTTCGACAGCATGATGAGTAGCGTGATCGAACTCTGCCGACAAACCGAGGAAGAGGCAGCAGGAAACCTCAAACGTTTCCAGGCGGAAGAGGAAGAAATGATCAGCCGGCTGAGGAACATCGTTCTTAGCAGAAACCGATCAAGCCTGGAAGATATCAAAACTATAAGAGAGGATATCCTGAAACGGCAGAAAGAGCGCGAGAAGACCATCATCAGAGCACTCAAACGCTTCCAGATCGAGCAGGGAGATATCAGGGTTGCCCTCAAAAATCTTTTGTCAAAGGGAGAAACTGTAAGGATAAAAGATTTGAAGATTATGGTCAACTCATTAAGTGTACAGCAAAGCGATCGCGATACAGAGATGGTCCGCATGCTGGAAGGCTTTGAAGTCGTAAGAGAAAAGATTCAAACCCAGTGGCAGGAGGTATCGAGGGCGAGTAATTAGAGGTTAGTGGTCAGTGATCAGTGGAAGATTGCAGGTTATACCATTTCAGGTTTTTAAATCCGAAATCTGTAATCCCCAATTGAAATGCCAATCTGCAAGAGAAAGTTTGTTTTCACTTCAGATTCGCCAAGAGTAACCTTCAAGGCATCCTTAGGGATATAGAGGTGTAAGCCAACCCCTCTGTTAGTACATTTCAAGTATGTCTTTAAAGTATTAATCATGGAGGAAAAGACATGGCAAATGCAGACGATTTGAAAAGATTGGCAGAAGAAATGGTTGGTGCATACGAGGAAAGGGTTAGTGTTATATCTGATATTAAGCAGGAAACAGCCAATTTGATAGGTGCTTTCGGTAAGTCTCGTGAAGAGATGGCCGGTGAGATGCGGACCAGACTGGCCAAATTCAAGACTGATCTGAATGCCTCTGAGGATGAACGCAAGAAAGATGATCAGGCCGAGATTTCAGATAGAAGAGATTATATTATGGATCTCAGGGATAAGGCCGGAAAATTGATCGATGAGTTTGGTAAGGCACATGGCGATATGGCGCAAACATTGCGTGCCGAACTGGCCAAATTCAAATCTGATCTGGATGCGGCAGAGGATGAACGCAAGAAGACTGATCAGGGTGAGGTGAAACAGCGAAGAGTGAACA